>CAXCCM010000009.1:0-23117 GCA_963981005.1 uncultured bacterium
GAATGGGTGGCGCCACTCGGATTTTATGCACTGGGATATTAGATAAATTTGAAGTTAGTGAAGCTTATGCTCTGCATGTAAATGGTGGATTGGAAACGGGAGAAATTGCTTCGAAAATAGGAATATTTTTTGCCAATACGCAAGAGATAGAAGTTGTGTTTAAGGGTAGGAGTGCACATGTTGCTTTTGCAGAAAAAGGAATTAATGCTCTCACTGCCGGAGCAGAATTTTACTTACAGATCGAAGAAGCAATAAAGAAGAAATTTCCAATTGGTAAACCTGTGATATGTTCTTTTGGAAAAATGAATGCCGGAGTTGTGATGAATGCAGTTCCTGACGAATGCAGACTAGAAGGAACTTTTCGTGCATTTGCAGATGAAGATCATGAAGCACTAAAAAAATTGATAGAACAAGTTAAAACTAGAATTGCAGAAAAACATAAAATTAAAGCTGAAATAATTTACAAAGCATATTATAAAGAAGTTGTAAACAATGAAATGTTGTTGGAAAAACTTAAAGAGAAAGTTACTGAATTGGACATTGATTTCATTGAAGCGGAAAAGGTTTTTACAGGTGAAGATTTTGGTTTCTTCACAGAAAAGTATAAAGGTCTTCTCTTTTGGTTAGGTGTTGGGAATAACAGTGCTGATCTGCATTCACCACAGTTTCTTCCTGATGAAAAAGCGATAGATATTGGAGTTGAGCTTTTTTTTGAATTAATATAAACTAGAAATGAAAAGTCCTTCGTCTTGATAGTAGAAGGTGACTAAGCAAAGCGAAGTCGGATGAGGTTAAATAATTTATACTAATAGATTCCAGGTTCTGTGGGAATGACAACATGCAAAAAAAACCGCTTAAAAAGCGGTTAAAGTGTTTATCTAATTATTTATCTTTCAGATGAATCTGCCAATAGTAAATAACTAATTTTTATTTATAAATCATCATCCAGATCAATATCGTCAAGATCATCATCATCTTCACCTTGCATCCAATCCGGACAAAAGGCTACATTTTCTGTGTGATCCCAACCGTCCACATTCTTAAGCCCGAATCTCTCTAAAATTTCCTCTTCCCAAAGCGAATATCTAACCTTATCATCTTCAATATCATATACTAAAACAGGTTTATGATATTTTCGTAAACTGAAGTTTCCACCACTCAATTCATAAAATTCCATTATTCGTTTTTTATCTTTTTCAGCGATCATCATCACTCGCTCCTTATATCGATTTAGTTGACCCTTTTTATTCAATCAATTTCCTTGTTCACAAAAGTGAAGCAGGATAGATATGTCAAATAAATTTGGATATAAATTTATTAAGTTTTTTATAATAATGTTATTTATTTTCATTATTACAAATTTGTATGGATTTGAACCCAAAGCAACCGATTTTATAAATTCTTACCAATATGATCTATACCGCTCATGGTTGGGAACAGAAAAGCTTGATAGTGATCTTCCTGCAGGTTTTACAAGCGAGAAAGTAGTTAGGTGCTTTTTAGATAAAAATGGCACAGAGATCAATGTTGAGTATGATTGGCAAAACTGGAAGATAACTTCACAAAGAGAGATAATCCCATTTCTGTTTTATATTGATGATGATCTGAAAATCCGATCATACATTAATTTTTTAGAGAGATTCATCTACAGATTGAATTGTAAAAATAAAAAATTCATTACAGACCTTGTTGATTATGATAAAATTTTATTGGAATATAAAGGATATATTGGGAAGATCGCTTTAGATGCAATTTGGAAAGATCGTCCGGGTTTCAGACTTAATCTACATCCTGTGGAATTGATATCGAATGCCGATACTTTAGGTTTTAAATTTACCTCAGATAAAATGAATGAATTCGTAATATCATTTCCTCAAGTTTATAACATTGAAGAGATATTGGAAGAGATAGGTAATCGAGAATTTACAGAGAGTGATGAATCCTTCCCACCAATAATTGAACAAAAAGCAGAAGATATAAAACCAAAAATAGATGAGCTTACACTTGCAGAATATATCAAAAATTATTTCAAAACTCCTCCACGACGTGAGCTTCTTCATAATAAAATAAAAAATGTTCACAGTTTTTTCTCAGATGAGTTTATCTATCATTCTATCTCAAATAATAATGATATTTGGCATCTGGAAATTGATAAATTTGAACATAATTTTGATGGGGATATTTCGCTAGAAGTTGTATCTGGTGAAGATATGGTGGATATCTTTCCGCTTAATGATTTAGAAATAAATGGAAAGAAAGTTAAATTAGGTTCAGATGAAATCGATATGTTGGGCCTAACTGAAATCGAAATTAATAGAATCGCAAAATATCTCCCGCAACTCATTTATGAGCATCGGGCAATTGGTACAAAGTTGCTGAATTTTTTACTGATCCATGATGAAGTCCCTTCTACACTTGTTGTATATTCTGATGTGCGAGAACTTTATGAAACAGACTCTTATGCTGATATATTGCTGCTTCTTAACAAATACTGGCACGATAGAACCGTTTTTTTTGGAATAGAGAATATTAAAAAAATAAATGGAACGATAGAATTTAAAGGATTTCTTATTGCAAGATCGTCAGATGGATCATCTGATCTGGCAGAAGTTTTGTTTCATGTAAGCAAAGAATATAAAATTGATCTCATCATGATGATCCTTCATCAAAATACAAATATAAAGAGGTAATAATGAAAATATTTGAAACACATATGCATCTAGATTTTTCACATTTCGATAAAGATAGAGAACAACTTATTAAAAAATGTTTCAACAGTGGAATAGAATATATGATTAATGTTGGTGTTGATGAAAGGACCTGTAACGCAAGTATAAATCTGGCAGAAAAACATAAAAATATTTATGCTTCAGTTGGATTTCATCCGCACGATGCAACCGATTATAATGCTGAATTTATTTGTAACAAGGCCAAACACAAAAAAGTTATTGCAATTGGTGAGATAGGCTTAGATTATTACAGAAATTTATCTCCAAAAGATGTGCAGAAAAAAGTGTTTGAACAGCAAATACAAATTGCTTTAGAATTAGATTTGCCTATAATTGTTCATGATAGAGATGCACATGAAGATTGTTATGAAATATTAAATAAAAATAATGCAAAAAATGTTGTATTTCATTGTTTCTCGGGAGATGAAATCTTTGCACAAAAAGTAATTGAAAAGGGATGGTTTATCTCTTTTACGGGTACTGTAACTTATAAAAATTCAAATATGGATAATACTATAAGATTAGTTCCAGAAAATAAATTTTTCATTGAAACTGATTCCCCATATCTTTCACCTCATCAGCATAGAGGAAAAAGAAATTCACCCTTAAATTTGCAATATGTTATAGAGAAAATCTCTGAAATACGTGGAACTACACCAAAGAAAATAGCAGAGTTATCTTATGATAATGCCTGCAATTTCTTTGCTTTACCAAGATAATTTTATTAGAAATAATTTATTTAAAAAAATAACTTGTACAAAATCTAAGATTAATAACTTTTGCTTCAAATTAATAAATGGAGGAAGAAAATGGCTGTAGTAATTAATGCTGAAACTTGTATTGGTTGTGGCGCTTGTATCGACACTTGCCCAACAGAAGCTCTTGAAATGAAAGACGATAAAGCTGTTGTAGATGCTGACAAATGTGTTGATTGTGGTGCGTGCCTCGATTCTTGCCCTGTAGAAGCGATCACATTATAATTAAAGATCTTAACAAATTGAAAGCCGGCAATTATGTCGGCTTTTTTTATTGTAAGTGTCATTCTTTTGTTGACAAGATTGGAACATCACGGATTTTTCCGAATGTTTCAATATTTATTATAAGTATTAATATTATTAATTATTATTTTACAATTTTTACCATAATCTAATTTATGTATCAATAATTAGGGGAAATAGTTTTATGAAAAATATTATTATGGTTGTAGATATTGGGAATACACATACCGTAATGGGTTTCTATTTCAATACAGAACTTCAATATTCTTGGCGCTTAAATACCGATAAGGCAAAAACAGAGGACGAATATTTTAGCATTATCAAACAGCTGGCGGATGATCGCAAACTGATACTTTCACAAATCACCAAAACGGCTATCTCCTCGGTTGTTCCAGAAATAACACGAATATTTTCTCACTTAATAAGCAAATATTTAAAATGTGATGTTGAGATCGTTAATGCGTATTCAAAGCTGGGATTGCAATTTCCTGTTGCAGATCCCGGATTCATTGGTTCAGATCTTGTAGTTAATGCATTCGCAGCAATAGAAAAATATAAAACAAATTGTATTATCTGTGATTTTGGAACCGCAACTACAATCCAATTAGTAGGAAAGGAAGGCCATTTTTTTGGAACTGCAATAGCTCCCGGTGTAATTACTTCAGCAAAGAATCTTTTTGATTCAACAGCTCTTCTGGCAAATGTACAACTAAAAAAACCGGAACATCTATTGGGAATGAACACAACGGATGCTTTGCTTTCTGGTATTATTACGGGTAATTCTATGATGTTGGATGGATTTATTAAAGCTTTAAGAAATGAATATAAACATCTTGGTGAAATTAAAACAGTTGCTACTGGTGGGATCGCCGAATTGATCTGTAGTGACTCTGAAGAAATTGATATTATTGATAAAAGTTTAACTTTAGATGGATTAAATCTTATCTGCTGCAAATAAGAAAAAATAATTAATGAATAAAAAATTAATAGCTGTTTCTATATTGTTATCTTTTGCTCTATTGGCATTTGCGCAAGCATTCCAACCTGAATTTAATTTGAGAGGGATAGCTAAACTAGAATATAACGAGATCGATGTTTATCGGCACCAAAAAGGATTTTCCATCACAGCCTATCCGCACAATAAATTGGGTATTTATCAAATTCACACAATAAAAGAGATAGATTATGATGAAAAGCGTGTTAAACTCACGGTAAAACTAAATAGTATTGAACTCTACCCTCCGATTTATGTTTCGCTTGAGAGCTATAATAATAACGCATTTTATGGATATTTCAAACGTGAATTACTTATAAAATGTAAAGAATTAATGGGAGATGAAGATCGTGAACAAAGCGAAGGTCTAATCCCTGAAATTATTATCAAATTACCCAAAATGGCTCTTCCAAAATCTGTACGACGCTTTATGGGCGATAAAGCAGGAAGACTGAATTTGAATGGAAGTCAGCGGCTCACATTTGCCGGTAGGATGTCTAAAAGAAGCGATGCAATGGGTGAGGGAGACGACAACACAGATTTTACACCGGAAATGCGGCAGGATCTGAATTTACGCCTTCGAGGTACAATAGGAGAGAAGATCCACGTAAATGTGAATCATCAATCTACTTCAGACGAAGATGTAATGCCAACTCCAAGTGAAATTAACATAGATTATGAAGGCAATGAAGATGAAATTGTGAAAACAATTGATGCCGGAAATATCTCACTTGCACTTTCCGGCTCAAAATTTATAAGCTACAGTGCTTCTTCTGAAGGTCTTTTTGGAATTAAGACACAGGTCGAAGCCGGTAATTTAAGCATAACCACTATAATGGGAAAAGATGAAGCGCAAAAAAATACACAAACTTGGACTGGTGATGCTCAAGCGGATTCAACGGTATTCAAGAGTAATGCTTTTGTAAATAAAACTCATTATTACATCGATCAACCTTCAGCTCTATTTTCGCTTTACAGTGATGCAGATGGTGTAGAAGGTGTTGCTTATCCTATGGGTTGGAAGAACAATGCTATTAAACTTGATCCAACTACAAGTAAATGGCAACTTGCCCCGGGTGGCTATGAATTACTTCCCGATTTAACCAAAGAATTTACTGTTTATCTTGATGACGGATCTGCTAGTAATAATACAATGACCGAGGATGGAGTAAATTATCTCAATCCCGATGAAACATATCACTTCGAAATTCTTCTTGAGGGAACAGATTACATTATTAGTGAAGATGCTAGTATGATTGTAATGACCTTACCCCAAGGAGTAAACAGAATTTATTCAATTGGTGTTACATATACCCGTAAAGATGGTGTAGAGGTTGGAGATCCTGTTGCTTATCCTAGAGAAGTTAAGATGTTACGGATAAGAAACCAGGAAGTAGATGATGTAGAATACTGGAATCTTCAAGCAAGAAATATTTATAATCTGGGAATGCAGAACATTCAAAGTGAAGGCTTTGAAATGAGCATATACACATTACCTCCCGGAGGAACAACAGCAGACTATAATGCTCCTGAAGAAGTAACAACAGAAGATGTTCATACCCTGAACGACTATTTGCGTTTAGATAGTAATATTGATGGGAAAATAGATGGTGCAGATACAGCAATTGACCTCAATGCGGGATTTATATATTTTCCATTTATTAGACCATTTTATTCACTGCACGACTCACTAATTTATGAAGAAGAAAGTGTTCCTTCAAATGATATTATTAACCATATTTTTGTAAAAGGTAAAATAGGTAGAGATCAAGTTGCACTCGGAAGAATGGGCATCCTGCCGGGTAGTATTGTAATTAAAATTGGACCAAGCAAAAGAAAACTGATAGAGAATGTTGACTTTATTGCAGATTATGATTTTGGAATGATAACGTTCTTAACAAGTGAAGCAAAAGATCCTGATGTTGAGATCAAAATTGATTATCAGTTCAAGCCAATTTTTGCCATG
The DNA here is from genome assembly GCA_963981005.1 of uncultured bacterium. Classification (GTDB taxonomy): domain Bacteria; phylum Cloacimonadota; class Cloacimonadia; order Cloacimonadales; family TCS61; genus Tenebribacter. The sequence goes on from CAXCCM010000009.1 coordinate 6,688, forward strand.
GATAATAAAACAATTTTGGGAATGCGAGCCGATATGGAGTTCAATGACAACATCAAGCTTGGTGGTACGTTTGTTTATCAATCAGAAAAAGTAAGGGAAGATCGCCCTAAAATTGGTAACGAGAACAGAAGTATCATTCTGGCAGATATTGATGGCGAAATTGATTACGAAATGCCATTCATGACTAAATTCATCGATTGGCTTCCGCTTATAAAAACCGATGTCAAATCCTCTGTTACCCTATCGGGTGAAGTGGCGATGAGCCTTCCCCGTATTTATGGAAGTGATAAACAACATGATAAAAAAGAAGCATATTTAGATGATATGGAAAGCACAATGGAAATGTATCCTCTTGGAATTACCAGAGGAACATGGTCATTTGCCAGCCGCCCAGCAGAAGAACCTGCCGGAAATCTTATCGACTTCGGTAAGGCACACATTAACTATTATAATCCAAACGATGTATATGCAAGAGATGTTTACGACCCTAATTCTCTAACCGAAAAAGAGGAGAGAGAAAAGGTCTCTGTGTTGGCTTGTAAAATAAAACCATCCGATATTGGAATGCCCGGAATGAATATGAAATATTGGGCGGGAGTAATGAAATATATCGGTAATGATGTAGATTTTTCAAAGAAAAAATATATTGAGATCTTGGCAAAAGTAGACACTTTGAGTAATAATCAGTTGTCCCGTCCGGTTATTATGCATATAAATTTGGGAAAGATGAGCGAAGACTTTTATCGTCCCGGTGAAAATGATGAACCAGATAAAGAGGATGGATTAGTAGAGGCAGATGGAATTCTAGATGGTGGTGAGGACTATGGTTTAGACAGGATTAAAACCGGATTCGCAGGTGATGACCCTGATGATGATTTTGATAATGAAGAAGTTGCAATTAATGGTGCAGAAGAGTATCCTTACATAAACGGAACAGAAGGAAACAGCAAACTTGATTCTGAAGATATGAATGATAACGGTATTTTGGATGATGAAAATATTTACTTTGAATATTCTGTAAGCCTGAACGAAGGGAATGAATTCATGGTTAGTGAGTTCAATGGGTGGAGATTGTTCCGAATCCCACTGCATAATCCCGAAAATTACAGGATCATTTCCGATAATATAGGTGAAGTTCCAAATATAAAAAAGATCACATTTTCACGCGTCTGGTTTGAAGTTGAAGACAGCACAAGAGTAAGAATCGTGAATCTTGATATAGTTGGAAATAAATGGGAAGAAGGATTTATTAAGAACGAAGATGGAACAGTTTTTACAAATGATACTGAGATAATGCAGGTTGGAATTGCTGACAATCAATCGGGACAGCATTATACACCTGCACCTCATACAGCTCTTGAAGAGAGAGGAGAAATTACTCTTGAGCAATCTTTAACCATTGACTATAAAGAGATGGAAACCAAAAAACATGGTTTGGTTACGCAAGAATTTATGGATCCTTATAATCTTCTTGCATATAATAAAATTCGTTATTGGGTATTTGCTGAGAAACCTATCGAAGGTTATTCTCCACTAAAGCAGGATTCACTTATAATTCGTCTCGGTGCAGATTCAGTAAATTATTATGAGATCAAACAACCACTGGATCTTCAAGAATATAATGCTGTTATGGATGAAGATGGTTGGAGAGAAATCGAAATTGAATTCTCTGAATTTACACATCTTAAAAATATAGACAATAGAAATGATGTAAGCTATTTTCTGGATGATACTAAACTTTCTAAGGTTGGAAACCCAAGTCTCTCTGATATCAGGGAGATGTCTTTGGGAGCAGAAGCATCGAACGAATTTTCGGGAAGATTATATTTCAATGATATAAGAGTGGCGGATCCTTATGAAGATATGGGCTTTGCCTCCAGTGCCAATTTTACAACCAGTTTTGCAGATCTTGCAACCTTCCACGTTGGTCTCGATTTCAGGTCCGAGAATTTCCAATCTTCTGCCAGAAGAACAACGAATGTGTCATTTGTTAAACAAACAGATCTGGATATTACTAACAGGATAAGCTTGAACAAATTCTTGCCTGCAGACTGGGGTTTTAATATTCCAATGAATTTAGCCAGAACACAATCTATTGGAATTCCAAGATTTAAATCTGGATCTGATATATTACGTGATGAGCTTCTTGATGATGAAAGAGAACGAGAGACAAATAAAAATCTCTCGTATCGAGCGGATATTACAATAGCTCAAACTAAAACTCCCAAAAGTAAAATATTAGCTTATACAATTAAGAATACAACGATCAGCGGAAATATTCAAAAGACATATCTGACAAATGCAACACGTGCGGATACTACTATAGCTTATACTTTAAAACATATTTACAATTTTACGATTCCTAAAGAGAAAATAGATATAGGCTTATTTTCTAACTATAAGTTACACTTTTTCCCACATAGTATTAATAATTCGTTAACATTGCGAGAGAATGATCCTCTATCTTGGCGCTGGGATACTTATTCTGATTCTGTAGCACATTGGGCACTAAATACTTCATCTTATAAAACGCGAGCATTTGAGACCACCTCTAAAATTGATTACGATTTGTTTAGCGATATTTCAACTTCCTATAACCTTATTACAAAACGTGATCTAATGCTAAAGAATTATTATAAAGGGTATAATATTGGTGAGGAAAAAGAGAGAACTCAGGATATTAACATTAATTTTGATCCAAAATATATCGATAATATTTTTACTTTTAGTGCAGACGGTTCTGTTATTTATGATGACGATCACATAAAATCTGGTACGCAAGACACATTGTATTATCGCGGTGGAGTAAACAGGAATCTTGGTGGAAGATTTACGCTTAAGAATCAGGATATGTTACGTGATCTTGCTAATTGGCTAGATAAAAAATTCTCGGGAGTAGTTGAGGAAGAAGAAGCTGAACCTGAGTCTGAACAAGGTATTGAAGAAACCATAAGGGAAGAGCAAAACAAGTTTGAACCAATAGAGACACGTACTCCATTTAGTGGTGAAGAACCTAAAAATGTATTAGAAGAACCAAATCGTGATGGCTCGGAAGAATTAAAAGGGGAAGAGAGTTTAGAAGAAGGATTGCCCGAAGATCCAAAAAAGGGTGATGAAGGTGAACAGAAAGATCCCGACAAAACACAAACAACGATGCCGGAAAGTAAAAGTAATCTTGTAGCATCAATTGTAAGCTATATAAGTGGACTGAGCAACATAAGTGTTTCTTATGATAATACTTACCGAACAACCTATGAGGATAGATTTGAGCGTCCTGAATTTTTATATCAAATAGGTTTACCTCATATTCTTAAAGAAGAGGGAGATGATAAAGAGATAATTCTGAAATCTGTTATGGATAAATATTCAACTTCAGCCAGCTTTCCTATTATTAGAAACCTAACAACTAACTTCGGATATTCCAGAGAAATTACAAGAACATTTAGTAATAACAGCAGCGAAAAAAGGTCTACAACTTTTCCAAATGTTTCGGTAACTCTTACAGAGTTTGAAAAACTTATTCGAGCTGCAAAAATACTTACTAGCTCACGTCTTACAAGTAGTTACGTTTACTCAGAAATGCTTAACGGTGATATCGATTTTAAAGAAGAAGATTCAAGGCAGCAACGTATTAATCTTACTCCATTGATCTCATGGCATGGAAACTGGATTTATGATATCACAAGTAGTTTTTCTCTAAATTACTCTGATCAAAAAAATATTACACATCGTACAAATTATGATGATATCAGACAAACCATAACAAGATCTATGAATGGTAATCTATCTTGGTCGTTTACAAATCCTAAAGGTATTAAAATACTGTTTTTCAAACGAACAAGTATGAAAAACGAGTTCACAACAGATGTAAGCTTTAATATGGAAATGACCAAAACAACTCGACAAGGATTAGAAAGTAAGGTTACTGAAATGGAAAAAACATCATACGGTATAACTCCAGGTGCATCTTATAAGTTTAATAAAAGTATAACAGCCGGACTTACCAGTGAATATGATTGGTCGGAAGACAAAAAACGTGTAACCACATCCTCAATGTTTAGGCTTAGTATCTGGATAGAAATAATATTCTAGAAACCACAACAGAATTAGTTGCAAGCATTTTACTTGACATCAAGTTATTCCATTCCTTAAAAAGTATGCAAATAAGGAGAATCCGATGGTAACTAAAGCACAAAAATTCAGGTTGGGTATTTTTATTACGGTAATATCAATTTTAATGGTCATGTTTCTCATCATGGTTGCAGGTACGCAGATCTTAGAAAAACGTGATACATATTATATTCGTTATCAAAATTCATCGGTTACCGGACTTCAAATTGGAGGACCTGTAAAATATCGTGGTATAGGAATTGGAAGAGTTGATGATATCTCAATAGATCCCGAAAATATTACAGACATTATTGTAACAGCAAGTATAGAAGCCGGAACACCAATTAAAGGTGATATGAAAGCTTCTTTGATACCAATTGGGATCACCGGTTTAGTCCAAGTTGAAATATCAGGCGGAACCCAGGAAGCTGCCCTGCTAGAATCAGGTTCATTCATACTGCCAGGGTTATCTACTTTAGAGAGTATTTCGGGAAAAGCAGAGGTTCTTGCCAGTAAATTTGAGATACTTCTAAATAATTTAAACAACATTACAAATGAAGAAAATACAAAAAGATTAAACAATATTATTGCAAATGTAGATACCATAATTGATGTGAATCAAAGTTCTATATCAAATACAGTTTCAAGTTTAGAAGCAATAACAGATGATTTTGAACAGATAGCAGAGAACACAAAAACACTTCTTATGAGATTAGATGAAATCATGCAATCCGGACAAATTGAAAAGATCGTTACAAGTACAGAGAAAATAACATCAGAGCTTGCGGGATCAGATCTAACGCAACTCATGACAGATATTCATAAACTTACTGTAGATGCAAATAGTGCGATCTCTCACATTGATGCAACACATCTAGAGAGCAGGCAAGACTTGCTTGATACAATAGAAAGTCTTAAAGAAACAATCGATTATTTAAATGATTTTTCCAGACAGATAAGTGAAGATCCATCTCTGCTTATTAGGTCAAAAAATTAAGAGGAGTATGAAATATGAAGAAAATAATTGTTCTTAGTTTATCGATCATTTTCCTATTCGGCTGTATGGCAAGGAACATTGTACCCAGAAATTATTTCATCCTAGAATATTATTCTCATTCCGAAAAAGATGAGCTTAAACTGGAAAAACCAATCGAACAATCAGTTTATATAGAAGATACAAAAGTTCCCAGAACATACAATAGAAAACAGATCGTGGTACGTCATTTTGGCCCGCGTATAACCTATTCCGATAATAATCTTTGGGGTGTAAAACTTTCGAAGATAATTCCAAACTTATTAAAAAAACGGTTGGATAGCTACAATATGTTCAAGAATACTCAAAGGGAATTATTTACTTCCACACCGGGCTATATTATCGATTCCAATATAAATAATATTGAAATGTATATATCCGAAACGCTTTATCAGGCAAGGTTAAACATTGATTTCACTTATCGAAAAAAAGATACTGAAAATCCATTGGTTGTACACTCTGCAAATATCGAAAGAGTGATGTTGAAACAAGATTTTGATACTTATGCTCAAACGATAAACGAGATACTTTTAGAAGAGATCGATAAATTTGCAGCAAAGATCAATATTTATAATGCTTATGGTCCTCAAGCACTTATCGAGCAAGATAATCTTCCAATAGAAATTGATCCATTACTTGTAGAGATATTAGATTCAGAAGAAGATAATAGTGGGAAGGGACTCCTCTTGGTTCCTGCGATAACAAGAACAGAAAACGAACCTTATTATAAAGTTTACGATAAATATGGATATGAGAGATCCGCCAAAATTGGTGAAGCTTTTCCACTGATGGAGGGAACCTATTCTCTAGAATACGGGTCTGGAAATCAAGATCAAAAAATGATTAGAAAAAATGTTAAAGTTCACCCCCGATACAAAACGATAGTAGAGCCGGATTGGGGATGTTTGATCGTTGAGATAATGGATGAAAGTAGAAATTTTGCTAAAGTGATCTATGAAGTATTTGATCTGAACGATGGTGAGAGTTTTGGTAGTGAATTTCCTGCGGAAGTAGAGCTTGGTGAACAGGAAAAAGTTTGGGTTCTAAAACCAGGACATTATAAGATCACGATAAATAATGAGCCATTTAATACATACACAGATTTTACAACTGTTCTCATTGAAGAGGGTAGTGTTCAAAAATTAACTATTGTGATGGAAACTGATGAAGAAGGAAATCCTACCAATATGGCTGGAGCGGGAATTCTGGAAGAGAGTTTTTTGGCTGCATCTTTAGAACCTTTAAAGCTATCCAGCGCAATTCATATTAACGGAAATTTAAATAGTGATAATGAGATAAATGAAAATGATCCTGAAGTTATAATAACCATGAATTCACAATTGGAAAACTATCTTATTTACGATAAAGATCCGCTCTATTACAACATGAAAAGTGTTATTGATCTTGGTATTTCTAAAACAACAGATACAGATTTCAGACTTGCTTCAGATGAATTCGATCTTAAGAATACAGGAATATACTATTTTGTGAAGGACCTTGGATTCTATGGCAGATTTGATGTTAACTCGCACTTCTTCGATGAAAAACAATATAGTTCAGAAGACTTCTATTATAAGAAATTTGATGATAACAATATTGCTATCGGAGACAGTGTCCTTTCCGATGAGATAAAAATTAAATCTTCATTTTTTCCTATAGAATTAAAAGAAGGAATTGGAATAAATTATAGGATACTAAATTTATCAAGAGCAAATCTAAGTTTTAGAGCTGGTTTTGGGATCAGGCAATTTTTCAATGATGATGTTTTTGTTTATAATCCTTCAGAAACATTTATTGATGCAAATAACATTGAACACAGAAGATACTATGAATTGGCTTCAACAAATACCACCGGAACAGAATTATCACTGGTTGGAAGCTTCCAACTTCCATTTAATTTGGTCTATGCTTCCAATGCTGATTTCTATTTTCCATTTGAAAAAAATGATGAATATACCTTTGAATGGGAGAACTCTTTTAACCTGAATTTGTTCAAACATATATCTCTTGATTACAAGTTCAATTTAGAAAAACTTGGGGAAGATTCGGGAATAGATTATCTGGTTAGAGAGCACAGTCTGTTTTTAAGAGTAACATATTTCTTGAGATAGTATGGAATATAGAGAGCAATCATTATTCTTTGAAGGAGAGTTAACAAAGCATACGGTACCTGCTTTGAATAATGAATTTTTCCAATACAAAGATAGAGCAATTGTATCACTTGATTTGCACATGATTACAAAAATAGATAGTGCAGGTATTGCTTTTGTAGATGAGATGCTGTCGCAATTAGATGAGGAACCAAACAATTTCCTATTCATGAACGATGTGGTGAAAACCGCGTATAATACATTTTCATCAATAGAAATTAAGCCAACCAAAATTAAAGTGAGAGAAGATTATTTTACTCGGTTAGGAACGGCATTTATCATTTTTCTACAATCAGTAAAAGATGGAATTTCATTGATCGCCGATATCTCTTATTGGTCATTTGTCGGTATTTTTAGTAAGAAGGGACAGCGCAAGGGATCTGTTATTCAGCAGGCTTTGTTCATCGGGGTAGATGCTTTGGGAATTATTGCTTTACTTTCGATGATACTGGGGCTAATATTGGCTTTGCAATCCGCTGCACAGCTGAGGCAATTCGGGGCAAATATATTTGTAGCTGATCTCATGGCAGTATCGATGGTAACAGAGATGGGACCAATTCTTACAGCTATTATTTTAGCAGGTAGAAGTGGTTCCTCAATAGCTTCAGAAATTGCTACAATGAAAGTTACCGAAGAGATCGACGCACTTAAAATGATGGCAATCAACCCGATTCGATATATAGTTGTACCAAAATTTCATGCAATCACGATTTGTATTCCACTTTTAGTTACAGCCTCTACCCTTATCGGTATATTTGGCGGTCTCATTATCGCTGTAACGTATCTTGAATTAAGTGCAACGGTCTTTATTAATCGAGTGTTCGAAGTATTAACTTTTAGAGATGCTATTATTGGTTTAGGCAAAAGTTACTTTTTTGCCTGGGTAATTGTAATAATTGGAAGTTACTACGGTTTTAATGTGAAAGGTGGTGCGGAAGGTGTTGGGAAAGTTACAACTCAAGCTGTTGTTGCTTCAATTTTCTGGGTGATAATACTGGATGCAATAAATAGTCTGATCTTCTATTTTAATATATGAAAAAACCAATAATTTCAGTTAAAGATCTAGTTGCAAAATATGGGGATGAAACCATATTAGATGGAGTATCTGTAGATATTTATCCTCAAGAGGTAACAGTGATCTTAGGTGGCAGTGGTTGTGGTAAAACCACGCTTATTAAGAACATACTTAAACTATATCATCCGCATTCCGGCTCTGTAAAAATATTTGATGAAGAGGTTACACTGATGGATGAGCAGGAATTTGATGATATCCTCAGCCGGATCGGTATGCTTTTTCAAAATGGTGCACTTCTTAACTCACTCTCAATTTTTGATAACGTTGCAATACCCCTAGAACAGCATACAAAATTACCAAAAGAGATAATTGAGAAAATGATAAAGGTGAAATTAGATCTTGTTAACTTGGGCCAAGCTGTGAATATGGTGCCTTCAGAACTATCGGGTGGAATGAAAAAAAGAGCAGCTTTGGCTAGAGCAATTGCTCTTGATCCGGACATACTGATCTGTGATGAACCCTCTGCAGGTCTCGATCCCATAACAAGTGCTAATTTAGATGAATTGATCCTGAAATTAAAAAACCTTCTGAATATGAGCATTGTAATTGTAACCCATGAGCTTGCCAGTATTCATCGTATAGCAGATAGAATTATTTTTTTAGATAACGGGAAACTGCTGTTCAGCGGTACCTTAGAAGATGCGAAACAGACAGATATCGTTGAAGTAAAATCATTTTTTGAAGTTGGTACTTTTTAACTTTTATGTCAGAAAAAAAGAAGAAATTTCTATTAGATGAAAACCTGTGCAGATTAGCAAAGTGGCTTCGTATGCTGGGTTATGATTCGTCTGTCCCTAAAAGTATCAGCATCGAAAAGAAGATCTCTCTGTGTCAAAAAGAACGCCGGATATTCCTAACAAGAAGAAAAAAAATAGCTAATAGAAATGATAAATTTATTAGAATATTGATCAAAACTGAAGAGCCTGAAAAACAATTGCAACAGATACTGAACCTTATTGATTTTGATGAAGATATCTTTGCTTCCAGATGTTTAATATGCAACAATAGGTTAGAGATGGTAACAACAAAAAAAATTGAAAGCCTTGTCCCTGAAAATGTGAAGAATACCTTTTCCGATTTTAAAATATGTAGGAAATGCGGAAAGATCTACTGGAAGGGGTCACATTATGTCACAGTGAAGAGCAGACTTAAGAATTTATTGACAACATAAGTTCTAAAATTTTAAAAACATTAAAAGATTTTATTTATAATTTTATATAATATATTGATTTTTCATTATTAGGGGGGAACGTGAAGACAGGGATATTATTTCTGTTGATTTTACTTTTAACTGGATATGCATTTGCGCAAGGAACAGATACAGCTACAGCAGTTGAAGATTCGGTAAAGGTTAAGGTTAACCTTCCTCTACGCCCTACAAACTTATCTGCAAAAGCACTTAATGATCATACAATTTCCTTACGCTGGCAAAGCTCAAAAGAAGATATTGGTGGTTATATTCTTTTCAGAAAAAGAGGTGATGAAAAATTCATCGAAGTAAAAAAACTGGAAAAAAATAAAACCTTCTTTGTTGATGAAGAGTTGATATTCAATGTTAAATATTCTTATAAAGTTCAGGCTTATAAAAATGATGTTAGATCCGAATTTTCTGATGAGATAACACTCTCTACAATATTTCCAAGACCATCAAAACTAAGCGCAAAACCCTTAGATGATCAATCTGTTAGATTAAACTGGCATGATAACTGCGATTTTGATATTGGATCTGTTATTGAACGGAAAAGTATTGATACCGAATATCGAGAGATAGGAAAAGTTTCTGCAGATAAGACAGAATATCTTGATGAAGGCTTAACGGTTGGAGAGAAATATTATTATCAGATAAAAAGTGAAACTAAATTTAACAGATCATTAGCATCAGATGAAATTACAGTTGAAACAAAGTTTCCTGCACCTGCAAACTTCCAAGTTAAAGCACTTGATGATCAATCAACTCGTCTTACATGGGATGATCTTTATGAGTATGAAAGTGGTTATAAAATTGAAAGAAAATCTGGTAATACTAAATTTGAGGAGATATCAACTGTAGCTGCTGACACGCGTTATTTTGTAGACAGTAAATTAAAAGATGGTGAGACATATACCTATATTATTAAGGCATTTACAGAGACTAATCAATCGCGTCCAAGTGCTTCTGTTTCCGCAGAGCTCTCATTTCCTGCACCTCAGAAACTATTTATTGATGTTTTAAATGATCACTCTGCTAAGCTTTATTGGGAAGATAGATCAACTCTAGCACAAGAGTATGTTCTTGAGCGAAAAATGAACGATGGTGAGTATGAAATTCTGGCTAAACTTGGAAATGATGAGAGAGATTATCTGGATGAAGGGATGCAGCTAGGTGATGAATATACCTATCGTATCAAAGCACTTTCCAAAGTAAATGAATCAGAATATTCCAATGAAGTAGGAACAAAAACAGATTTTCCCGGCCCGGAAAACCTCTATGCTGAAAATATTGATGATAGATCGCTCAAATTGTATTGGGAAGATAATTGCACGTTTGAATCTGGCTATAAGCTGGAAAGAAAAGTGAGTGAAGGTGATTTTAAGGAGATAGCTGCATTAGAAGAAAACTCAACCTTCTTCTTAGATTCAGATCTTACATTTGGTACAACTTATAGTTATAGAGTAATTGCATTTACGCCTGCATCAGAATCAGCCTACTCTAATATATTATCTGCAAAGACGATCTTTCCAGAGCCTACTTATCTCTCTATACTTGTCCTAGATGACCAGTCATTAAAGTTATCCTGGATGGATAACTGCACTTTTGATACCGGTTTTAAGATCGAGCGAAAGAGTGGAAAAGAAGATTTCGTAATAATCAAACAGCTTCCGGCAACTGCCGATTCCTATATGGATAAGCAGCTAGAATATGGAACTCAATATATCTACAGAATTGCTACAATTACAAACTCCAACTCTTCTGATTACTCCAGTGAGATCATTGCCAAAACGGTATTTCCAGCTCCTTCCTATTTAAGTTCAGAAGTTCTTGATGATAGAACTGCTACTGTATATTGGGAAGATAACTGCTCTTTTGAAACTGGATTTAAGATCGAACGCAGAGCTGAAGATGAAGATTTTACAACACTTGTTACACTTCCGGCTAATTCAACTTCCTACTCTGATGAAAATATAAAGTTTGAAAAAATTTACTATTACAGAGTTCAGGCTACTACTGCTGTCAATGGCTCCGATTTTTCTAATGTTGAATATTTAAATACTATATTCCCACCTCCATCTAATCTCCGTTCTGAGGTAGTTACAGCCGGTAAGATAAAGCTTAATTGGGAAGATAACTGCTATTTTGAGAATGGTTACCGGATAGAAAGAAGCCAAAACGGTTCCGATTTTAAAGTGATAAAAAATGTAAATTCAAATATCACAGAATTTACAGATAGAGATCTCAACTTTGACCTGAATTATACATATAGAGTTCAGGCTTTCACGGCCCTGAATATCTCTCACTATACAAATTCAACTTCCGAATATTATGGCTTACTCACACCTGGAAGTTTTAGGCTTTCAGTTGTTGCAGACAGGCAAGTAAAGCTGAAATGGAACGATAATAGCAAGATCGAAGATGGCTTTAAAATTCAAAGAAAAACTAATAATTCAGATTTTAAAACAATAGCCACGATTGCAGCAAATAGTGAGTCATATACCGATGCCAACACAGTAATCCATCAGAAATATTTCTATCGGATCTACAGCTATATAGGTAGAAGTAATTCTCCTGAATCAAAACACTTTTCTGCTATTTGTCATTTTGGGAAATTACGTGTTCCCCAAGATCATCCTACCATACAAGCTGCTATTAATTCTTCTATTTCGGGAGACATGGTAATAGTTCAGCCCGGTACATATAGTGAGAATATAGATTTTGAGGGTAAGAATATAACGGTCTGCTCTAAATTTCTTAATAGTGGAGATAGAACCTATATAACTTCAACCATTATTGATGGTAAAAGCTCAAACAGCGTGGTTAATTTTAATAATGAAGAGACCGATGGAGCAAAACTATCTGGATTCACTATTCAGAATGGAGCTGGTAACGGGCACCGCGGAGGCGGAATATTTATCTATAATGCCAGCCCGACTATCAGTGATCTAATTGTTAAAGATAACGTTGCTGAAAAATTCGGAGGTGGATTTTACCTCTACAATTCCAATTCAATTATTGAGAATGTAATAATTAAGAATAATAGTTCACTAGGAACAAAGCACGGTTATGGTGGCGGAATCTACTTAAGCAATTCCAACCCTACATTAAATAAACTGGAGATCATAGATAATAGAGCCAACGATTTTGGCGGTGGAATTTATGTCTACAACTCCAATCCTGAGCTTGCTAGTTGTGTTATAGCCGGTAATGAGGCAATGGGAACAGAATTTGGTTTTGGTGGTGGAATATATACTCAGTATTCAACCTCTTCTTGGCGTGATCTCACTATTGCCGATAACTCTGCCAAATTTGGCGGAGGTGTATACTGCAACAGTTTTTCAAACCCCAAAATATTTAGTACTATTATTTGGAATAACTCTCCTCAGGAGGTGTGTTTCCATAAATTCGGTGATATTAAGATGACTCTGAGCTACTCTAATATCATGAACGCTGAAGAGGGTTTTAAAACAAACAATAACGGTTCTCTTTTCTTTAAGATGGGGGTTATAAACTCCGATCCGAAATTTAAAGATGCAGCCGCAAGAAATTATGAACTGTTAAAAGAATCTCCCTGTATCAATACTGGAGATCCCGCGGATGAATATAATGATTCCGACGGATCCAGAAATGATATGGGAGCAAAATAGATTAAGACAATAATGATATAATTTAGGAGGAGTATTTAAATGACAAAAAGAACAAAAATTTTACTTATCATCATTTCTATGACAATTTTAGTGAGTAGCAATCTCTTTGCACAGATCTTTCAGAGACAGATATTCACAGGTTTGCATAACAATGCGACAAAGCTGATCGGCGGTGATGAAGATGACAGTTCAGTTAGGCTCTTATCAGAATTTAACGGTGGATACTATATAACTCGTAAGATCGGAGTTGGTATTGAAGCTGGTTACGGGTTTGTTACCGTTCGCGATAAAAGTCAGTTTGCCGAGTTATCAAGTCATTTGGTTTCCAAAGAGGAAGCACCATTTAAAACATCATTCATCCCAATCTCTGTTTTCGGGCGTTATAACCTGGTTAAAGACTTTAACTGGATCCCATATCTTACAGCAGGAATGGGTGTTATGATGTGGAATTGTGAAAGCACAGAAGCTTATACAGATAAAGATGGTCTTCTTGTTGCATCTGGTACAGAGATATCTTCTGGAAACAATTTTATTGCCAATCTTGGTGGTGGTATCGAGTGGGAGATCTCACGAACAGTTGCCATAGATTTTGGTGTAAAATATCAAAGATTATTTAATCAAAAAGAAGATATGTCAGGTGAATCTACAACAGCTCTTGGCAGACCGGATATTCAAACAGGAAATTTATCTGCTGGCTTTGGTATTACTCTGCGCTTTGGTGGCTGGAGAGATACCGATGGTGATACTTATGAAGATAAACTCGATAAGTGTCCGCTTATTCCTGAAGATTTTGATGGTTTTGAAGATTTAGATGGTTGCCCTGAATGGGATAATGATAACGACGGTTTAGCCGATTCGGTTGAGACAAATACAGGAACATTTATCAGTGCAGACAGTACAGGAACAGATCCAAATGTTGCTGATACCGATATGGATGGGATTAATGATTATGAAGAAGTTTACACATATAACACAGATCCATTATCAGTAGATACAGATGCTGATAGCCTGGGTGATGGTGATGAGGTGAATAACTATCAGACAGATCCAAATAATGGTGATACAGATGGTGATGGACTATATGATGGTGATGAGATACTTACTTTTAATACCGATCCTAATAATGCTGATACTGATGGTGATGGTTTCTTAGACGGAGATGATCAATGTCCTATAGAACCTGAGACATTCAATGGATTCCAGGATGCAGATGGATGTCCTGATAAAAAACCTGAGATCATCTTTGAGAAGAAAGCACCTATTGTACTTGATGGTGTGAACTTCAAAGTTGGAAGTTCTGAATTGACCAGTAATGCTGAATTGGTTCTTGATAAGGTTGTTAGAACACTCAAGGATTATAAAGAGATGCATCTTGAGATCAGCGGACATACAGACAGTACAGGCTCCAGAGCACTCAACATGAAACTCTCTAGAAAGAGAGCTGAATCTGTAAGACGTTACCTGATAAATCAGGGAATTGAAGAGCATAGACTGCGTGCAATTGGTCTTGGTCCTGATCATCCTGTAACTTCTAATAAAACTAAAGAGGGACGTGCTAAGAATAGACGTATCGAGTTCTTTAGAACAAAATAGACAGAAGATAATAGAGTCAAAATAATAAAGGATCCGGTTTATGCCGGATCCTTTTTTTGTGGCAATTCTGAGACACAAAATGTGCCCTTTTGGGATAGTCACTATTCTGTAAATAGGTTCAGATTAAAATATGCTCCAATGATATAGTCTATAAGATATTGCTATAGAGGAAGTTATCAAGCAGTAGCAATAAATAATAATTTATGTTAATATGGAACATCGATTGCAATTCTATCACTTGGTAATATTATAAAAATTATAGGGTTATACTTGACGGTTAATTGTGTAGAAATGAAAATTTAAGCATAATATTTCAAATAGGAATGATTGATGATAAAAGATACTTTAAAAATATTATTGCCTCTGCTTCTTCTATTGATCTCGTCAGCTCTACTTCAAGCTGAAACTGCTATAGAAGATATTGTAAGATCTGTTGAGAAGATGGATTCGATCTCGATCGATCATATCGGCACAGAAGATGTTCCAGATACACTCTCTAAAAGTGCTGAGGCTTATGGAAAATTGAAGCAGACTTTTCAACAGATAGACCTAAATAGATCTCAGTTTAATTTTGGGAATAACCAGATCATAACTCTCTTTGCAATTTTTCTTATATCCTTCATTCTCTTCTTTATTATCGCATTCAACAATGCCAAAGAGCGTTATAAATTAGAGAATAATTTACAGAAAGAACATGGTAAACTTAATAAGAGGATCGATGATAGAACTAAAAAATTGAAGGTGGCTAAGAGAGATCTAGAGTATGAGATAATGCATCTCAAACAATCTGGGATTGATCTGAAGAATTTGAAAAGTGCTGTAGAGAAGATGCGACTGGGTGTGATCATGACAGACCTAGATGGCAAGATCATCTATACAAACCGGGCCAATGCAGCAATTCACGGCTATACACCCCTGGAACTTATTGGTTCGGATTCCTCAATATTAACTATAGATGTTGTACGCAAAAAATTTACCAAAAGAAACAAGCGTGAGTGGATGGGCAAGGTAATTAGAAGCTCAGATCAAAAAAAAGATGGTTCGTCATTTATAGTTGAGATATCTGCTGATATGGTCAGTGATGATAATGGTGAACCTGTTGCTATTATCATGACCTGTGAAGATCTGACAGGCAAAGAGAACTCAAGAAAAGCACTTATCAACAGTGAAGAGAATTTCAAACGTCTTTTTGAGAACATTCAGGATATCTACTACGAGGTCGATATAGACGGCCGAATAAAAGAGATCAGCCCCTCAGTTAAGGGAATCTCAGATCTTGGCCGTAATGAGCTGATCGGTCAGCCTATGGTCAATCTTTATTACAATAAGGAACAGAGAGATAACTTTCTAAAAGCCTTAAAGAAGGATGAACAGGTTAATGACTTTGAAATTGTAATGAAAGGTAAGAAAAATCTTCCCGTTCCCTGCTCACTAACTGCAAAATTGATGCTTGATAAGAATGGACTTCCTTCCGAGATCATCGGCTCTATAAGGAATATAACCGAGCGTAAAAAAGTGGAAGAACAGAGAAATATGACTTTAGAAGATCTGACCAGAGCCAATAAAGAGTTGAGAAATTTTGCCTATGTTACTTCCCACGATCTTAAATCCCCATTAAGGGCTATCAACA
>CAXCCM010000010.1:0-22856 GCA_963981005.1 uncultured bacterium
GGACGTGGCTCCGATAAATCTTATTGCTATCTTATTGTGCATCCACCAATTAGTGAAGAGGGTAGAGAAAGACTAAATATCATGGTAGAAACAAATGATGGATTTAAGATAGCTGAAAAAGATCTTGAAATACGTGGTCCCGGAGATTTCTTTGGAACTCAACAATCAGGAATTCCCATTTTTAAACATGCAAATATTATTCGTGATCGTGAGCTTCTAAAAACTGCAAGAATTCTTGCTTTCGATATTATCGATGAAGATTATAGTCTTGATCTGACTAAAAATGAGATCCTTAATAAAATATATTTCAGTAAATATGCTAGCCGTGAAAAATTATTTAATTATTGAATTGAACGGCAAAGGATGCTAAGATGCAAAGAACATTAATATTAACAGTATTACTAATATCTATTTATAAACTTTTGCTGATCATCCTTAAAACCCTGAATACATTTTAAACAAATACATGCTTTTTGCTTTTTACTTTCTGGAACCAGATCTAATAATTCTTGTGGAATTTCAACATTATTACACCAGCATGGCTCACTGCTATGAACCATGCAATTATTATCTCTTCCACAAATGGGACAGATCTTTTCATCAATTTTTTCTGGCATATTCTCGCTGATCTAGTTTCCACCCAAAAGATCACCAATTCCACCTAAGATTGATCCTTCACCAGTTCTTTTGCCACCGGCTCTTGGTGCATTTCTTAATATTCTGTCAGCTAATCTAGAGAACGGTAAGCTTTGTAGATAAACGGTTCCTGTTCCCTTAAGAGTTGCCAGAAAAAGTCCTTCACCACCAAAAAACATAGATTTCAGTCCACCAGCTCGCTCAATTGAATATTCTATTGAGGGTGAAAAAGCAACAACACATCCCGTATCAATTTTTAATGTTTCCCCGTTCAATTCTTTTTTAACAATTGTTCCACCGGCATGCATGAAAGCCATACCGTCACCTTTTATTCTTTGAAGAATAAATCCTTCTCCACCAAATAGTCCCACTCCAATTTTTTTGTTAAAAGCTATTGAAATTCCGGTTCCTTTTGCAGCACATAAAAATGCATCTTTCTGACAGATTATTTCTCCGCCAAATTCACTCATATCCAACGGAATTATTTTGCCCGGATACGGTGCACCAAATGCAACTTTCTTTTTTCCGCTTCCGGTATTTGTGAAATGTGTAAGAAAAAGCGACTCCCCTGTAATGGCACGTCCAGCTGCACCCATGAGCTTTTTCATCATACCTTCACCCTGTTTAGAACCATCTCCCAAATGTGCTTCAAATGTTATCCCATCATCCATCCAGTTCATTGCTCCGGCTTCGGCAATCACGGTTTCTTGCGGATCAAGTTCAACTTCTACAACTTGCATATCCTCGCCAATAATTTCATAATCCACTTCATGACATTTCATAAAACTCTCCGTTCAAATTTAATTTTATTCAACAATTCCTATCTGCAATAATTTGTCAAAATCTAACATTTATTAAATTCTCGTAAATTCCAAAACATATATTTTCTTGCTAAATAAATCTAATCTAAATAGTCTGCATTTAGTAAATAAGTTTCCAAATAATTAAATATTTATTAATAAATTAAAGGAGAATATTATGTCAGAAACAAAAAGAATTCCGGTTGAGAAGATCTACAATTTAATGGTGGAAGTTTTTACGAAACTTGGTGTTCCAAATGATGAAGCAAAAGTTTGCGCTGATGTACTTATAGAGAGCGATCTAAGAGGAATAGAATCGCATGGTGTTGGTCGGCTTAAAATGTATTACGATCGCATTAAAGCAGGAATCCAATTTGCAAGCACGAATATTGATGTGATAAAAGATTTTGCTGCTGTTGCAGTTTGGGATGGAAATCATGGAATGGGTCATGTACTCTCTAAGCTTGCAATGCAAAGTGCAATAGATAAGGCAAAAGAATTTGGAATTGGATGTGTTACAGTTCGCAATTCTACACATTATGGTATCTGCGGATATTATGCGAAAATGGCTTGTGAACAGAATATGGTGGGAATCACAATGACAAATGCGCGTCCTTCAATTGCTCCACTGTTTGGTGTAAGCCCAATGTTAGGAACAAACCCCATTTGCTTCGGAGCTCCATCTGATAAAGAGTATGACTTTATTTATGATGCAGCTACATCTATTTCTCAACGTGGAAAAGTTGAGGTTTATGGTCGCGCTGAAAAACCAACTCCAGAAGGCTGGGCAATTGATGAAGAAGGCAAAACATATACAGATACAAAGCAACTATTAAAAGACCTTGTAGATGGAAAGGCTTCTATGATAGGATTGGGCGGAATGGAAGAAGAAAGTGGAGGACATAAAGGATACAGCCTTGCTGTAATGGTAGAAATTCTTTCAGCTGCTCTGCAAGCAGGTAGTTTTATGCACCAACTTCATGGTTGGGAAGACGGCAAGCGAGTTCCTTATAAATTGGGTCACATATTTCTGGCAATGGACATAGAAAAGTTTACTGATATTGATGATTTCAAGCGCATTACTGGTGAGATAATGGTTCAATTACAGAATTCTAAGAAACGTCCGGATAAAGATCGCATATGGATCGCCGGTGAAAAAGAGCATTATACAGAATTGGAAATCAGAGAGAAAGGAATTGCCGTAAATCTTGGTTTGCAGAAAAATTTAATTACCATGATAAATGAACTTAATTTAGACAATTATAATAATTTATTTTAACTGTTATTAACACTTG
Source organism: uncultured bacterium (assembly GCA_963981005.1). Classification (GTDB taxonomy): domain Bacteria; phylum Cloacimonadota; class Cloacimonadia; order Cloacimonadales; family TCS61; genus Tenebribacter. Next base: position 2,732 of record CAXCCM010000010.1, read on the forward strand.
ACAGAACGATCTTATTTAAAATTAAGTTTGCAACAATTGATTGATACTGGATTTTTGGAGGATAGATGTTTTTTAGTAATTTAGCCGGACTTTTTTCTAACGATATAGCAATAGATCTAGGAACTGCAAATACGCTGGTTTATAAAAAGGGAATCGGCATTGTTATCGATGAACCTTCTGTTGTAGCAATTTCAACCGATAATAAGAAGATCATCGCAATTGGTGAAGATGCAAAAAATATGTTGGGTAAGAACCCTGAAGAAGTAAATATAATTAAGCCACTTAAAGACGGTGTAATTGCTGACTTCCAAGTTACCGAATTAATGCTTAGGAATTTGATCCTCCGTGCGCAAAAGAAGCGTTTACTCATTAAGCCCAGAGTTATAGTTTGTGTTCCATCTGGCATTACAGAAGTAGAAAAAAGAGCAGTTAGAGATAGCGCTCTTCATGCCGGAGCTCGTGAAGTACACCTTGTTTCAGAACCTATTGCCGCCGCAATTGGCGCCGATCTTCCAATACAAAAACCGCAAGGTAACCTCATTATGGATATTGGTGGAGGAACTACGGAAATAGCTATCATTTCACTTTCACATATTGTTGTACATTCATCTATAAGAGTTGGTGGCGACAAAATGGATGAAGCAATTGTTACATATCTCAGAAAAAGAAATAATATTTTTGTTGGAATTCAAACTGCCGAGAAGATAAAAATAGAAATTGGTTCTGCATATCCGCTTGAAAGTGAATTAAAGATGGAAGTTCGTGGACGTGACATTATTACGGGTTATCCAATAACTGTTGAAGTAACCTCTGAAGAAATTCGCGAAGCCCTTTCTGAAACCGTACAATCGATGATAGATGCAGTTAAGCGTTTATTTGAAAAAACGGCTCCTGAGCTTGCTGCAGATATTGCTGAACGTGGCTTAATTCTTACAGGTGGCGGAGCAAATCTTAAAGGTCTTGATAAAAAAATACAGGAAACTGTTGATCTGCCGGTTCATGTAATGCCGGAAGCTCTTACCTGTGTTCTAAAAGGATGCGGTCGCGTGCTTGACAACATGGAAGATTTCAGGGAAGTTCTCATTAAAAAGATAGAAGATTGATACCGTGAAGAGAGAGTTTCATTTTGTAATCTATCTGATCTTAGCAATTCTCCTATTTATAGGCAGTAGCGAAAATAGATTAACAAAAGCTCAATTTTTAAGTAAAACAATATACATCCCTCTGGTTAATTCTATCCAAAAATTTAATTCTCTTTTCGATCTTAAAGAGAAAAATGAAATTCTATCTGAAAAACTATCTGAACACACTATTAGAATTACTGAATTGGAAAATGTATTGTCTGAAATTGAAAATTATAAAATTGATTATAACACTGGAAACTATGGTCATCTGCTGGCTGATATTGTAGGCTTCAAAGGGGAATTTCAAGAAAGGTGTATTATAATAAACAAAGGACGACAGGATAAGATAAAATTAGATTACCCTGTAATTTCTAATGATGGTATCGTTGGTAAGATTATCTCAGTCTCTCATAACTATTCTATTGTTCTTCCCTTAGATAATTCAAGATTCGAATTGGGTATAATGTCAAAACGAAAACATCTTCAAGGAATCATGAAATCAGATATTTTCGGTAATTCCTACATGACATTAATCAAGCCAGGCTCAGATATAAAGGTCGGTGATATTATTGTTACATCTCAGATATCTTCCGTTTTTCCAAAAGGATTTCCCGTTGGAAAAGTGACAAAACTTATAGAGAAACAAACTGATATTTTCATGAGTGCAAGAATTAAAACTTTTATTAACCCATCCGAGCTTGATCAGGCGGTTGTATTATTATATGAAAAGGATGAAAGCTATGAAGAAGAGCTCAAAAACAATTAACATTGATGACGTTGAATATCTTAGAATTCCACTTAAAACAAAAATTTTAACTTCAGAAGATGATATTCTTACAATTATAAAAGAGTGTATAATCGGAAAAATTGAAGATAATGATATTATCAGTATAAGTGAGAGTCCGTTAGCAATAACACAAGGTAGAGCTATTCCTGTAAGTGAATTAGAAATTGGCTGGTTGGCAAATTTTTTATGGCGATTTGTTTCTAATGTAGATTATGGAATTGGCCTACGAGCACCTGAAAGTATGCAATGTGCTATAGATGAATGTGGAGCGCCAAGAATCCTTTTTGCTGCAGTTATTGGAGGTATTGGAAGATTTATTGGCAGACGTGGAAAGGGAGACTTTTATCGTCTTGCCGGAATGCAAGCTGCACTTATTGATGCAGCAACGACATCACCAGTTCCACCTTATGAAAATTGTGTAATAAAGGGGCCAAAAAATCCAGAAAAAGAAGCTCAACGCATTAAGGATGAAACTGGATATGAATGCTGTGTTATGGATATCAATGATATTGGTGGATGCTGGATGATAGGCGGAAGTAGCGGTATTGACAAAGCATTTATGGAAAGAGTAATGAAAGATAACCCTCAGGGACAAGGTGATGAGTTAACTCCGATTTGCCTTATTAGAAAGGTTTCATGAGAACAGCTAAATATGCAATTCTTGGAGTTTTAATACTCTATTTTCAACTAATAATTGCACCTCATTTTGCGTTATACTCGATAATTCCAATTTTTTTTATTGCATATTTTGCTTTTATCAGCATTAGAATTAATGCGAAATTTCTGTTACCCTTAGCATTTATTTTGGGACTAGGTTTAGATATTATGTATCCCCCTTTACTTGGAATAAATACAATTTCTTTTGTAATTATATCATTCTTAGTTAATAAATTTCATATGAATGTTAATAAACAAAGATTCATTATTGTTAGTGTGAGTATTTTGTTTCTTAATTTCTTTCATTATTCAATTTTAATGATCTATCACGTTATGGCTTCACAAGTAATTGATGGGTTTGTACGTTTGTACTTCTTTTCAATCCTTTATAATACACTAATTTCAATAATCGTTGTTTATGTTCTAACACTTTCAGATAAGATTAAAATAAATCTCAATGTATAAAAAATTTACAATATCAGATTACATAGGCTATATAATTGCATTTATTTTTTTGATTTTATTTATTTTTGTTTTTAAATTGCAAATTATCGAAAGTAACAAATACAAAAATATTGCTGAAAAAAATATTGTCAGAATCCAAACCATCTACCCCACACGAGGTGAAATATACGATCGCAAATACCGTCCAATTGCCCTTAATAAACCTTCTTACAATTTATACATAACACCAGGAAGAATCGCAGATAAAGATAGCGTTTCTATATTTGTCAGTAATAATTTCGATATACATATTGAAGAAATAAAAAAAATAATTCATGAAAATAGATATAGATCATATCAAGATATTTTACTCATTCAAGATATCAATTATGAAAAAATGGTTATTATATCAGAACAATTAAATTATTATCCTTCACTTCTTTTTAAAGCAGAAAAAGTGAGAGAGTATCATTTTGAAAATCATTTCACAGGCTACACCGGACGTATCACAGAAAAGGAATATAACACACTTAAGGAAGATGGATATTCCATAAACAGCACAGTAGGCAAAACCGGTTTGGAAAAATATTATGAAGATATTTTACGTGGAGAGAATGGACAACAAGTGCTTCAAGTAGATGCAAGCGGAAACAATCTGGAGTTTTTTAAGCATAATTTACAAGTAGCTCCCAAAAATGGTGATGACCTGATATTAACTATTGATAACGATCTCCAAGCATATGTTTCTTCTATTTTTCCTAAAAATAAAAAAGGCTCAATAGTAGTTATGGATATAGAAACCGGTGGAATTCTTGCTTATATAAGCAAACCGGATTTTGATCCAAACCTTTTTACCGGAGGAATTTCTACCAAAGATTGGAATGAGCTGATTTCTAATACCGATAAGCCAATGTTAGATAGAGTAATTCACGGAACCTACCCACCCGGATCAGTATACAAACCCATCATGGCAACTCTTGGGCTTGATGAACACGAGATCGATCCCAAAACTAAACTTGCAAAATGTGATGGTGGTATGTGGTTTGGTAATAGATATTTCAAATGCTGGTTAGAAAAAGGACACGGACGTCTTGCAGTTGAAAATGCGATGAAATATTCCTGTGATGTATTTTTCTATGACCTCTCCACACGATTCTCTCTTGAACAACTTAACAGATACACAAAACAAAACTATCTTTCAACGAGAACCGAGATCGATCTGCCAGGAGAGCGCAGAGGTTTCTTCCCTTCTAGAAAATGGTATATAGATAATTATGGGAAATATGTCGGGATTCTTGGGCATAAGGTAAATCTTTCTATCGGGCAGGGTGAGATATTGGTTACCCCATTACAAATTTGTGCTTATTATGCAGCTTTAGGTAATAATGGTGTCTGGAAACAACCCCACTTACTTGAAAAAAGAATTGAAGCAGAGCATACATTTAAAAACGTTTTTGAAGAGAAACAATTGCCAATATCAGAGGAAACTCTAAAATTAATTCAGCATTCCTTATACATAACGGTAAATGAGAGATATGGAACAGGAACCGCATCCAGCATAAGAGGTATAGATGTTTATGGTAAAACGGGGTCTGCTGAAAATCATATGGGTAAACAGACTCACTCTTGGTTTAGTGGTTATGCTTTATGTGATAGATTTGAAATTGCATTTAATGTATTTGTTGAGAATGGTGGACATGGTGGAGCCGTAAGCGCTCCATTAGCAGGCAAACTCATTAGTTATTATGATGGGATCATGAAATGAAAAAATTTGAATGGATAATTTTTGGCTTATTAATTTTTCTTTTATTCATTGGAATTTTCTCTATTTATACTGCTTCTTCAACCAGAACTGGAGATAACTTCATATTTACAAACTATTACATAAAACAGTTTTTTTGGGTTTTGATTTCCATGTTTGTTTTATTTTTGCTATTAAAAGCACCAAATGCAATAGTTGAGATCTCGATCTTCCCAATATACATTTTTACAATACTATTATTAATATTAGTTCTTTTTTTACCTGAGATTAATGGTTCACATAGATGGATAAGCTTGGGTCCAATTAACTTTCAACCTTCGGAGTTGGCTAAATTATTCACGATCATGGCTCTTTCTAAACTGATCTCAAAACCATTTCTTAATGATGGACAGATTCTTTTCCGTTCATTTGTAATTACAATTATTCCTGTTGTTCTTATTCTTTTAGAACCGGATTTAGGAACTTCATTAACTTTTTTTGTAATTCTATTCTCTATCCTTTTAGTATCTGATCTTCCAAAATTTTATCTTGTACTTATTATAAGTCCTATTCTAAGCATTTTGTTTTCTTTCTCTATCTGGATATTTATTGCGTATGCTCTTTTATTAATCTATATTCTTTATCGTAGTAATCTTGATAAAGTACTAATCGGCTTTGCGGTTGCCATAAATACATTTATTTTTTTTATTACTCCAATATTTTGGAATAGTTTAAAAGATTATCAACAAAACAGACTATTAACTTTTATAAATCCTATGCGAGATCCTTTTGGTGCTGGGTATCAGATCATTCAATCTAAGATAGCAATAGGCTCAGGTGGAATCTTTGGAAAAGGATTTTTAATGGGCACTCAAAAGAACATGAATTTCTTACCTGAACATCATACTGATTTTATTTTTTCGGTGATTGGTGAAGAATTTGGTTTTTTTGGTTGCGCTTTTATTTTACTTATTTATTTTTTGTTCCTATATAAAATCGCTAAGAGCATTATTAAAATTAAACGGAAAGAATATCGTTATGTATCTGTTGGGATATTAGCATATATCACCTTTCAGATATTCATTAATATTGGAATGAATCTGGGCATAGTGCCAACAACTGGGATTCCTCTGCCATTCATAAGTTATGGTGGATCCAACTTACTGATCAATGTTACTGCGATCGGCCTGATCTTAAAGTATCTAAACGAACGAAGCATTTTTGCTTAAGGATGTTACTATGGAAAAAATCATTCTCGCTTTATTCATTATTTTATCCAGCTGTTTTTGGGGTTCTGTAATGGATTTTTCTGAACAAGATATTAAGGATAATGAAAATGAGGTGTTTAATTCAAGTTTTGAAAATGGTGAATTTGATCCGCTAAAACTTCCAGATAATTGGTTTTTGTTAGAAGATACTTCTAAACATGTTATTTGGGATAGCGAAAATCCTCATACAGGATCTAAAAGCTTGAAGATTGAACATCCAAAAGATAAGATTAACATCATTTCAGATGCTTTTCCTGTTGATGCCGATTATGTATATTACTCACGATTATTTGTAAAAACAAATTACAATTCAAATCAGTCTATTACAATTCGATTTTTAGCTTTTGATGCCAAAGGCAAGAGGGTTAGTAAATTTAGTAATAGCGGACTTCCAAAACAAGATTGGGCACAAATAGATATTACAAGTGGTTTCTTGAAAAGTACAGCCAGATTTGGTAGAATAATAATTTCTATACCTAGAAAATCGGATAAAATTTATTGGCTAGATGATATTGAAAGTTATGCAGTTTATAGAATACAAAAATAGATGGAGGAGTAAATGACAAAGGGCAAATACGTATACGACAGAAAGAAATTCTGCGTTCCGGTAACAAAGGCAGAACCACTTTCTTCGATTCAATTTATTATTGATAACTTTATTGGTAAGAAGATCACATTTTGTATTGATGGAGAAGGAGAGTCATGGGAAATTTGGAGATATGTTGAGGATTCTGATAGCGATAAGATCAAGAAGAGCGGACCTCCGGAAAGCCCTAAATTCCTCTATGTTGAGGGAGAAGAAATCGTAGATTTTGTTTCAGCTTAACTGCTAGCACAAAAAAAAGCCATCCAACAAATGTTGGGTGGCTTTTTTGCTTTCTGTATTCTATTATAATTTATCCTTATTCTCTTCAACCCATTTTTCTGCAGAAAATGCCGCTGTAGCTCCATCAGATGCAGCAGTTACAACTTGTCTTAATACTTTATGAACCACATCTCCAGCAGCATACAGACCTATTGTTTTTGTACACATTGTTTCATCGGTTAATATGAATCCTTGTTCGTCTAATTCCACATCAGATTTCACTAATTCATTATTAGGAATTATTCCTACATAAACAAATATTCCGTCCAGATCAAGATCACTTGTTTCTTTTGTTTTCTTATTGTATAATTCCACTTTCTCAATAAAATCTCCACCTTTCACTTCTTTAACTATTGAATCCCAAATAACTTCGATCTTATCATTTTCAAATGCTCTTTTTTGTATTAATTTTACAGCTCTAAGTTCATCTCTTCTGTGAATTATATAAACTTTCTTAGCAAATTTAGTTAGGAAGATCGCCTCTTCTACTGCTGAATCTCCTCCTCCAACCACTGCAACGGTTTTATCTCTATATAACGCTCCATCGCAAGTAGCACAATAAGAAACTCCACGTCCTGTATATTTTGCTTCTCCTTGAACTCCTAATTTTCTTGGATTTGCTCCAGTTGCCAAAATTATAGATTTTACATTATATTCATTTGAACTTGTTTTAACAGATTTTTTAAAGCCATTCATGCTAAGTGATTGAATAGTTTCCTGTTTAATTTCAGTTCCAAATTTCTCTGCTTGAATTCTCATTTTATCGGCTATATCAAATCCAGACATATTGTTTTCAAATCCCGGATAATTTTCTACATCTGCAGTTGTTGTGATCTGTCCACCTACAAGCGCTTTTTCAAAAACAACTGTTTTCATTCCACCGCGAGAAGCATAAACAGCAGCTGAAAGTCCTGCCGGACCACCACCAATAATTGCTACATCATATTCCATGTTATTCTCCACTGTTTCCTCCATTTTTTAATAAAAGCATAAACGATCTTTTACAAATTGCAACTTTTTATTTTACTAGTGTGAAATATTATTTTCATTTAAACAATCCAGTAGATCAGTAATGATATTTTTTACCTTTAATAATCGTGAAAGAGCGATATAATTGTTCTGCTAAAAGAAAACGGATCATTTGATGTGTGAATGTAAATCTGGAAAAGCTAAGAATCATATCTGCTTTTTGTAAAATTCTATTAGAAAGACCATAAACACCACCAATTACAAAAGTGATATCCTTTCCAACATTCAATTTTTGTTCTAAATATCCTGCAAATTTTTTGGATGAAAATTCTTTTCCATTTTCATCTAAAACAACTATTATAGATGATGTCGGAAGTTTTTTTTCTAATATTATGGCCTCTTGTTCCTTAACTATTTCTACTGTTTTGCTTCCAGTTAGCTTTACATCTGGTAATATATTCCATTCCAATTTAGTATATTTTAATATTCTCTTTTGATATTCTTTTATTCCTTCCTCGATGAACTTTTGCTTTGTTTTTCCTAAGCAGATGATTCTAATTTTCATAATTATTGTGAGCTTAATACACCTAAAGCAATTGAGAGCATTTTAGTTTCTGCTGTATCTACTCTAGAAGCGATAAGTATTGGAACTTTTGCTCCCATAACAACATGGGCAACTCTATATTTACAATAGTATGTAAGTGCTTTACCAAAAATATTTCCTGCTTCAATGTTAGGAACGACAAGCACATCTGCATCTCCACCAACTTCCGATTCTATTCCTTTTTCTTTAGCCGCCATTTTACTTACTGCACCATCAAAAGCGATTGGACCTTCAACTATGCAATCATCGATCTTATCATTCTTATACATCTCTTTTATTGTATTTGCATCAACAGTTGCGGGCATTTTTGTGTTTACAACTTCAACAGCTGCCAAAAGTGCAACTTTAGGTTTTAAGTTATCTAAAGCATGTCCCACTTTTACGGCATTCTTTATTATTGATATTTTCTCTTTTACTCCTGGATACAGATTAATTCCGCCATCACTCATTAAAACCAATTTTTCTGGATGCTCATAAACAAGTACATCACTCAAATTTTCACCTGTTCTTAATCCATTTTCCTTATTTAATACTGCTTTAATAAGAATTGCCGTTGCACATTTACCTTTTAGTAGAATCTCTGCTTTCCCGTCTCGAATTGCCTTAACTGATTCAGAAGCTGCCAGCTCAAGATCCTCACCTGTATCTATTATCATGAAATAGTTCTCAAATTCTGGTGAGTTTTTATGTAAGTATTTATCGATATATTGTTTATCTCCAACTAGCAAGCTATCAGCGATATTCTCTTTCTTCGCCATTATTGCTGCATCTATTGCAGATGATGTATGCGCAGCGGCAATAACAACTGTTTTATTTTTCATTTGTTTTACTTTAGTAATCAATTGTTCAAAATTCTTTATCATAACATCTCCCAAGTATTAATTTTTATTGTGGAATTCATAGAAAATAGCACAGTATTAGGTCAAGGATTTTATTATGAAAAACCTTGATAAAATGGGAGTTATAAGTATCTATGAAGCTAAATTAACTTGACATTATAATCGTTTTTTTTTGCGTTGAAAAAAATTAATGGGGTAATATGGCAGTAAGAAAAAGATGGCACATAGCGTTATCGACAACAGAGTCTTCTAGACCTATAAACATAAGTTTGCCAAAAAAAGTTGGCTTATTCTTATGTGCAATGGCTGTTGTCTTTTTGCTGTTTTTTGCTGGATCAATTTTCTTCATAATACACAATCAAACACAGATAGCTCAAGCAAAAGAAGTATATAACGAAAATGTAGTTCTTAAAAGTAAACTTGTAAATCTCTCAACAGAAATTGATTCAATAATAACTAAACTCAAATTGATGGAAAACTGGGAAGATAAGGTTCGTTCTGACAAAAATTTTAAAGCAATTAATAAAGAAATTAGAGAGATGGGAATTGGTGGATCACCAATAATAGATACAACATTTATTTCTTCAAATGTAACCCTGAGTGATGATTATTCCCTTACATTGAATAAGATAATTCAGCTTAAGGGTAAGATAGAATTCGATTATGATACACATGAAGAATTGAAAGATCTGGTTCAACTAAAAGACGAATTATATTTAAGTACTCCATCTATCTATCCTGCTTATGGAAGAATATCTGACCCTTATGGATGGCGTACTCATCCAATTACCGGTAAAAGAAGTTTTCATAATGGATTAGATATTGGAAATATTAAGGGAACTCCTATATATGCGGCTGCCGATGGGAAAATAACATCTACAGGACAGCAGAAGTATTTCGGTAAATTTATAGCAATTACTCATCAATTTGGATACCAGACAAACTATGCTCACCTTAACAGGATTTTAGTTAAAGAAGGTGATGAGGTTAAAAGAGGGCAGATCATTGCAGAGATGGGAAATTCAGGACGCTCAACCGGAAGTCATTTGCATTTTGAGGTTCTGCGATATAATAAATACAGAAATCCTTACGAGTATTTAAACAAATTAGAAGATGATATTATTATCACAAATAAATAAACCGGAATCAAGCTTAACAATTATATATGAAAGGTAAAATAAAATTTGAATCTGCTTTAATAAGATTAGAGGAGATCGTTCACAAATTAGAAGAAGGTGTAGATGAACTTGATAAAATAGTTGATCTATTTGAAGAAGGTTCCGAGCTTGCGGATTTCTGCAATATTAAATTAGAAAAAATTGAAAATAAAATTGAAGTTTTAACAAAAAAAATGCATAAAACAGAAAACATCAACGAGGAAATATGAGCACAAAGAACATGGTCTTAAAAAAAGATCTAAAAGAAAAACGCGAACTGGTAAACATTGCCATAGATCGCTTCCTACCTAGAAAAGATGAGTATCCTAAACAAATACATAAAGCCATTCGTCACACTTTATTTGCAGGTGGAAAAAGATTACGCCCATATCTTCTGATAAATACTTACAAGCTGTTTAAAGATAATATTGATAAAACACTTATGGTTGCCGGCGCAATAGAGATGTTGCATACTTACACATTAATTCATGACGATCTTCCCGAGATAGACAATGATGAATATAGACGAGGCAAAAAAGCCTGTCATGTTCTATTTGGTTCTGATATTGCACTGCTCGCTGGAGATGCACTTCTCATTTACGCATTTCAGGCAATTGCAAATGCAGAAGAAGTTGATGAAAAACTTAGGTTAGAATTTATTAAAGAACTATCTACTGATGCCGGACATTCAGGGTTGATCGGTGGACAAATGATAGATATCCAAAGTGAGGGTAAAAAAATAACAAAAGATACGCTTGAATATATTCATAATAATAAAACTGGTAAATTGATAACTCTGCCAATTCGTTTTGGTTGTATGCTGGCAGAAGTTCCAGAAGAAGATCAAAAACGTATGGAGAGTTTTGGACAGAAGATTGGATTAGCTTTTCAAATCGTTGATGATATTCTTGATATTGAGGGTTCTATTGAAGATCTAGGAAAAACTGTAGGTAAAGATTCAAAAGCAAAAAAAGCTACATTTCCAGCTGTTTATGGTTTAGAGAAATCAAGACAAATGGCAGAAAAATTAATTTCAGAAGCCAAAACTCTATTAGAACCATACGGAGAAAAAGCTGAGCTGCTGTTAATGCTATGTGATTTTATTCATACAAGAAAATTTTAATTAAATAATGAGAATATAATTTGCAGGGCTTCTATGGAAGCCCTATTTTATTATTAAGGTAGGACTTAATGTTAAAAGTAAAAATACAAAAAATAGATAAACTCGCGAAACTTCCTAAATGTATGACAGAGCACTCTGCTGGCTATGATCTCTATTCAAGTAATGAAAAAAAGATGATCGTTAAAGCAGGAGAAGTTGCCCTTATCCCAACTGGAATTGCTATCTCTTTACCTGCAGGATTTGAGGCTCAGATCCGCCCTCGAAGCGGACTTGCCATTAAACACCAAATAGGTGTTCTTAATTCACCAGGTACTATCGATGCGGATTATAGAGGAGAGATAAAAATAATCTTATTTAATTTTGGGAAATCAGATTTCACAATATCTACCCATACACGAATTGCGCAAATGGTTGTTTCACGTCATGAATCTATCAATTTTGTAATCACAGATAAACTTGATGAAACAGTTCGTGGTAGCAATGGATTTGGACATACAAAAAAATAATTGGCCATGCTAACTCCCGTACAACTTCCATTTAATAAGATTATAAATCAATCAAAAGATGGACACTCAATAACTTCAGATTCAGCATTTCTTGTTGAAACTATTACTAAGCAAGTTTTAGGGCAAAACAATGATGTGCTTGAATTAGGTAGTGGAAACGGTATTGTTTCTATTATGCTATCTCATTATCATCCAAATTGGAAAATACTGGGAATTGAAATTCAAAATCATTTAGTAATACTCAGTAATGATAATGTCAGACTATCTGAAACATCTCCATCCTTTATGGAAGCAGATCTCCGAAAATTTACCTCATCACGAAAATATGACATTATCATCTCTAACCCTCCGTATTTTCCTAATAAAAAAGGAAGAATTAGCCCAATAGAAGAGCGAGCAATTTCAAGGCATGAAATAACCTGTAATATGATGGATATTCTGGAATGCGTAAAACGAAATTTGAAAGAAAAAGGTAATGCTTTTATTCTTTATCCACAGAATCGTGAAGATGATCTTGTAAATTTTGCAAAAAAGGTTGACCTGAAAGTTATGAAAAAATTTGTTTTAGATTCAGAAAAGAATAAAAGTAAAATTATTGTGGAGCTTGTTCATGCTTAAGATTGAAGGATTTTCTTTATCCAGAGAAAATGAAAAATTCATGCTGATAAACGAGATGCTAATTGGAAGCAGCATGAGAGTGAATATCTTTGGGAATAACGATACTGGAAGATCACTTTTATTGCGATCAATACATGGAGATTATTTTGATTATGGCGGACAGATCATGATTAAAGATAAATCTGCCTTATTTTATAAGAAAAAGAAGAAAACAATTCTTATTAATAACACATCTCACCTTCTTGTGAATGAGTCTGTTTGGAAGAATATTATTATTCCACTTCCAAAAATTACTGCCAGACAAAAACAGAAGATCATGGAGTTATGCGTGTTGGCTAAACTTGGCGATAAAATTGGTCTTAAAGTTAAAACTCTTTCATCTTCATCGAAAAAATTTATTGAGCTAATTCGGGCAGTTATCCAGCTTCCGCAAATTATTCTGGTTGATGATCTTGAAAATTATTTTGATGATAAGAATATGATAACAGCTCTAGAAATTTGTAATTTTGCCTTGAATAGTGGAACTTCAGTAATTGCAACTTCAAAAAAAAAGTTAGATAATTTTGATGTTAATTACAGGATTCAAGATAGTAAAATGGTGAAATTGTGAAAAAGGGAATTTTCTTTCAAATAATAGTTATCTTTATAACTCTTCTGAGTTGGAATTTACTTCATTTAGGGTATGAGTTCCAGAAAGATGTTTTTGAAAATAGTGTTTCTGATTCCCAAATGATGATTCTTTCTATGCAGGAGAATACGCTTGAACAATTGAAATCAAGAATCGAAAAAGAAGACTATATCAACGAAGTAATAATTATTCAAGATTCAGTAATTGCACAAACGCTTATTAGCAATTATGATTTAGATGACAGTAATGAAATATTAAGGTCGTATCTGCTTCCAACAGCAATGCAGATATCTTTTAACGGCAGAAAATTCCAAATTGAACAGAAACTTGAATTAGAAAGAACACTCTTAGAATACACTCCCGAAGTCATACATTATTTTGATGTTGCAAAGTGGCAAAGTATACAGAATAAAATAACAATTCTTACTAATGGATATTACATTGCGTTTGGTGGATTTATTGTTTTCATGTTGTTCATCTCAATTTTCTTCCGAATTCATTTTGAGATGAAAAGTAATACTTTTTGGAAGATATTTCACTCATCCGGTGGTCATTTTAGAAAGCGGAGAAAGCAATTTTTCGTAAACTCATTATACATTTGTTTCATTCCAATAATTCTTAATTTCGCGATTTATTATGCACTGAAATATTTTCAGTTACTATCGGTAGAAATAGATTATCGCTTCTTCGGAATAGAATTGTTAACTATAATTATCAGTTCATTATTCGCAGGATTAGCTTTAGGAGAAAATTTAAAATGAAAAAATATATCCCGAATTCCTTAACTCTTTTTAGAGTAGTTCTGGTTCCCGTTTTCTTTTGGCTTATATATTACTCTGATCTTAAATACAATTTTCAGTGGGCTACATTTGTATTTATTGTTGCCAGTATTACTGATATTTTCGATGGTTTATTAGCTCGCAGGTTTGGTGTAGTTACTAATTTTGGGAAGATCATGGATCCGCTTGCCGATAAGTTCCTCACCTTGTTAGCATTGGTGGCTTTAATTTCTGAACCTATGAAAATGATGAATGTTTATGTGTTTTATATAATTCTGTTTAGAGAAGTATTTATTACACTACTCAGGCAATATTATACAATGAAGAAGATCTACATTCAGGCAAATGTATGGGGAAAGGTAAAAACAACATTCCAATTAACAGGAATAATTTCAGCACTGGTTTATTATTCTTTACTATATCCATTTATTCCAACTTATCATTCAAAATTTCAATTTGGGTTTAATATTTTCTTCTGGATAACAGCAGTTATTACGGTTCTATCCGGCGTAACATATCTCTTTCCAAATGCACGCAAAGGTAACTAATGAAAGGAATTAAGATTGTAATATTAGGAATTATTCTATTCCTAATTATGAGCTGTTCTCAAAAGGATAATATTCATAAAACAAAGGCTAAAGGAATAGATCCTCATAAGCCAATGGCTTGGGGACACAAACAGACTGTTTATGTTTTTGCTGATGATAATGTTTGGAAATATGCTAAAGGCCACTTGGTTAAGACATTGGAACGTCTTCGCTTTACAACAGAGAATGAGAAAGTATTCGTAGTTAAAAGAGCACCTATAGATAATCTGGATAATTTTTATAAATTTAATAATCTCATTTTCTTCTGTGATCTGGAATCAACCGATGAAGTATCAACTTACATAAAAGAGATAATGGGTTCTATAGTAGAAAGCGAAGTAAATGAAAATCTGGTTGGAATGTACACAAAAGATAATGTTTGGGCAAATGATCAGTTTGTACTTTTTGTTTTAGGAAGTAATGAACCGAATCTGTTAAAATTCAACATTCTACAATCACATAATATTTTTGATCTTTTTAAGAATAAGCTGTTTGATAGGATCAAAAGGCAACTGTATAAAACTTCTATCTATTCTGATGACAGATTTAAAACATTCCCATGGTCACTAAAACTTCCCAAAAAATATATACTTTACAAAAATGATACAGCAAATAATTTCATTTCATTCATTGCTCGGTTAAGAAATAAACCGGACAGATATATTTCAGTGTATTATCAAAAAATCCCCAAAGATGAGTTTGGAAGGGATTGGCTTAAAGAGACTCGCAAGAACATAAGCTGGAAATATTATGATGAAGATGAGTTCTTTGATAGAGATGTAAAAACAGAAAAGTATGAGCTTGCAGGGAACAAAGGCTGGCGGTTAACAGGAAGATGGCAGAATAAAAAACATTCTGTTGGAGGCGCTTTTCAAAGCTTTGCCTTTTATGATGAGATCAATGAACTGGCTTATCTTGTAGATAATTCGGTATATCATCCTGATGGGGAAAAGCTGGATGCTCTTTATGAATTAGAAATTATAAGTAACACATTGAAACTAAAACAAAAAATAATCAAGGAGAATTGAAATGAGAAAACTAAGTATCATATTTATCCTTTTAATAATTTCAGCAAGTGTCTTTGCATTTGAGCTAAACACTTTAATAGACACACCTACAGCCGGAATTTTACAACAAGGTGAAGCAGAGATTTCTGCAAAGATCTATAAAAATAATGGATTGCTAATTGGAACGAGAGTCGGCCTTTTTCCTCGCTTTATGTTCGGTGTAAATTACGGAGCGGAAGAGATCGTAGGCAATGAATCTCCCCAGTGGCATGACAGAGTTGAATTCAATGCTAAAATACGATTAATGGATGAAAACAATCAGCTTCCTGCCATCGCAATTGGTTATGATTCACAAGGTCATGGTAACTATAATAGCAGCCGTTATGATATAAAATCTAAGGGTGTTTACCTTACTGCAAGCAAGAATTTCTTCCTATTTGGAAATATTGGAGTTCATGGTGGGATAAACTATAGTTTGGAAAATGAAGATAAAGATGATGAGCCAAATCTATTCTTGGGTTTTGATAAAACATTAGGCGATATGGTTGTATTACTAGCAGAATATGATACAGGTTGGAATGATAACGATGCTGATGTAATGAAGGGTAGAGGATTTTTTAATGCTTCTGTTGATCTGCATTTCACAGAATCTCTAGTTCTTAAAGTATCATTTTACGATCTTCTTCTAAATAACCCGTCTACTCAAGGTTGCGATAGGTCTATCTCACTCCTTTACAACATGACTTTCTAGTTTCCATGAAAAAAGTTTTTTACCTTCTGCTCATTCCAATAATTTTTGCTGGATGCGCAGCAAATAAAAGTATACCTACTCAACCAAATTTTGTTGCCGAAAATTATTTTCTATTTGGAAAAGAGGCAATACTACAAAATGATTTTGATAGTGCCATTCAATTGTACAAAAAGGCTGTTGAAGCTGATTCTAACAGTGTATATTTAAAAGAAACTTTGTTAGAAGCATTAGCATTGGTAGCATATTATGATCCATCAGCAAATACTAAAATTATTGAAGTTGGAAAAGACTATTGTGAAATGAATTTAGAGTCCCAAAAAATTTATTCCATAATGGCAGATGCATATAAAAATGATCAGCAAAATGAAATGGCAGAAACCTGCTTTAAGAGAGCGTTAAAAACCCAAGCCACAATGCGGAGTCTTATAGCCTACTATGTGTTCCAACAACAAACAAACAAATCTGGAGATATCAAGCTACTAAAAAAGGCTTTGAAACAACCTTGGGATGAAAAAATACTTGTTCTGGCAATTGCCGATCTATACAGTAAAGTAGACTCCTTGAAGAGCCTTGAAATATTTAGCAAGGCCTATGATAAATGGAATGATGAGGAAACCCTAACACCCTTACTTACTGCTTATGAAAAACTTGGATTGTATGATAAAGTTCTTGAAATGATACAGTCTCATATTGATAATGAAAGAGATCTATCTTCTCCAATCAAAACTTTTTTAATAGGAAGATATTTTGCTCTAAAAATGTTTGATAAAGTCTTGATGAATAGCTCCATCTGTTTTGAAATTGGAACTCATGATGTTCTTAAATATCTCTTCTTCTCTGCAATAAATAGAAATAAATTTGATACAGGTATCAAGGCTGGGCTAGTAATTGAAGAATCTGGTAAACTTAAAGAAGAGTTTACAACATCATTCTATACATATTTTACGGATCTATATTTATCTGTTGGTAATTATATACAAGCAGCAAAATGTCTGGCTAAAGCTGATGATATCGAAGTAATTTATCACCACCTTTTTTCTGATGCCCTATTTGATGTACCCTCTAAGAAAGAGCAAATATACAGGTTATTATTAGAACTTCAGGATCTGCTGGAAGATAATAAAGCAAATTATTTAATGGGAGTATTCTACACAGAGTTTAACGAAAAAAAAACAGCAATTGAATTCCTTAATAAAGTTTCCGATGACTTTATTGATGAAAATAATCTGAATCTGCCAATGGCAATTGCTTATCTTCAAAATTCTGCGGATATTGCAAAAGCCAAAGAGTTATTGGTAAAAATTACAGGAATGGAGCTTACCTTAAATGAACTCATAGCAAATTTACTTCTCGAAACAAGGCATGATTCATTAGCTTATACGGTGTATAAAGAAGAGATCTTGACCAATCCAGAACCGCATATTTCTACTTTCACAACATGTTCACTACTTGGTGAATTGTTCGATACTCCCGAAAATTTATTTATCATCCTAAAAAAAGGAATAGCAATCTATCCGGAAAATGCTGAGTTACTTAATGCCACCGGTTACTTTATTGCTCTTTATGAGGTTGAAGATGAATATGATAAAGCTGAAAAATATTTGAAAAAAGCGGTTACATTAGTACCGAAAAGTGAAATGATATGGGATAGTTTAGGGTGGCTTCATTACAAACAAAAAAGATACAATGAAGCACTTGAAGCAATGAAGGTTCCTCTTTCAAAACAGATTAACAATAGTGAAATTGCTTATCATCTTGGTGAAATATTTCGTAGCTTAAATAAAAACAAAAAAGCAAAAAAGTATTTTAAATTAGCAGTAGAACTGAATAATAATGATAAATCAGTTCAACTTTCTAAAGAAATTTTAAGTAATTATTAAGGAGTCAAACATGAAATTTGTATTCAATAAAATTAACGTAGTATTATTGATTGTAGCCATTTTAACCACAGTTGCAGGATATATCATCATGGGAACAGGAGACAATACGATCTCACCCATTCTACTAATAATAGCTTATGTGATTCTATTTCCTGCTTCAATTATTATTGGAACGAAGAAGAAGGAAGAAGAATAAACTTACAATGAAACACAAAGTAAGAAAAAAACACCAGAATAGCAAATCATGTTTTGTTTGCGGATTAAAGAATGATTTTGGTATTCACTCTGAATTCTATGAATTGGAGAACGACGAGCTTGTTGCGATCTTTAAACCTTGCGAAAATCATCAGAGCTATCCGGGTAGATTACATGGTGGAATCGCCAGCACAATTTTAGATGAAACAATTGGTAGAGCCATCATGATAGAAAATGAGAATATCTGGGGTGTAACAATTGAACTAAATGTAAAATTCAAGAAACCTGTTCCATACGATGTAGAGCTGAGAGTTGTAGGCAGAATAACTGAGCAGAATAAACGCTTTTTCTTTGGCTCTGGTGAACTACTTTTACCTGATGGATCTATCGCAGTTACAGCAACTGGTAAATATATGAAGCTTGCATTAGATAAAATTACCGATTTCGATCATGAAGAACAAGAATGGAAAGTTGTATCGAAAGAGAATGATCCTACCGAAATAGAATTTTAAGTGAAATAAATGCCAAATAATAAACAATACCTCACAGAAGAATTCATTGCTAAGATAGATAAATTTAATCTCCGCGCACGATTAATAGTAGAAGGCTTTATTACCGGACTTCATAAATCTCCTTATCACGGATTCAGCATAGAATTTTCTGATCACCGCCAATACAATCCGGGAGATCCAATAAAAAATGTAGATTGGAAAATATACGGCAAAACGAACCGTTACTACATCAAACGCTACGAAGAAGAAACCAACCTTAAATGTTACATTATAGTAGATCACAGTGCCTCTATGGGCTTCTCCTCAGCAAATTATTCTAAGTTAGATTACGCAAAAGCTCTGGCATCTGCTCTTTCCTACTTAATGATCTCACAACAAGATGCTGTTGGCTTACTCACATTTACAGATAGAATAACAAATTTAATTCCACCACGTTCAATGAGATCATATCTAAATATAATATCTAAAGAACTTTATAATTTACAAGCTGAACATAAAACTAGTACAGTAGAGGTTCTACATTCTTTAGCGGATAGAGTAAAAAAACGTGGTCTTATCATTCTGATTTCTGACATGATAGATGATCCGAAAAAGATCATTAAGGGACTTATGCACTTTCGTCATCAAAAGCATGAGGTTATTTTATTCCATATTCAAGATAAGCAAGAAACAGATTTTAATTATAAACGCGATACCGAATTTATTGATTCTGAAACTGGTGAGAAGATCACAGTTTCACCATGGCAAATTAGAAATGATTATTTAGGTGCTTATGAAGAGAATGTCCAATTTCTTAAAGATAAATGTCATGAATCTCGAATTGAATATAATGCCATAACAACTGATACACCATTTGAGGATAACTTACTTCAATATCTTAGTAAACGTTCAAAGATGATGTAGTAGAGTTTTGTTTTTTTCTGGATTTGTGTCATTCTGAGCCCCGATTAATCGTGGAAGAATGCTGGGTAATAATAAAAAGCCCCAGATAAATCCGGGGCTAACTGCTAACTTTATTTCTTTAAAATTGAGAAGTTACCCTTCCCATAAAAGGTCAGGGTGAAATTCTCTTATTTCATAAGAA
>CAXCCM010000011.1:0-20615 GCA_963981005.1 uncultured bacterium
CTTTGGATACCAGACGATTATAATGTGAGTAGAGTTTATTGCAATACAGATACTCTTCCTGCATCTTATGGTGGGAACACAACCGACCTCATAAGTAATATTAATGATGGAACTATTTATCTGCAATTCATGGGTCATGGTGGTGGACATATTTGGGCAGATTATAACCTGTTAAACATCGCCGACATTGCTACATTTAACAACGATAACTTCCCACTTGTTGCAAGTTTGTCTTGTTATGGCTCTGCTTTTAATACACCTCAGAGTTCGTGTATCGGAGAAGAACTTGTATTGCGACCAAATCGTGGTGCAATTGGGCATATTGGTTTTACCGGATACGGTTATATGAATGCTGACCTTGCTGTTAGTAAGCATATAAATGAAGCTCTTTTTGATAAACATGTGCCTACTGTTGGTGAGATCGTGAGTTTTACAAAAGCGAAATTCTTTGCCTCTTACAATTTTTCTGGAGTTGGAGTTGCTTTAACGCATGGATGTGCACTGCTTGGTGATCCAATGATAGAAATGATCTTACCTTATGATCAAAAACAAATTGATCTTAACAAATATAACCTGGCACAAGATGATACTTTAGAAATCAGCTCTCATGTTGGTCCGCAGATAACTAATGGAAAATTTGTAGTCTTCGATGAAGATGACTCACAACTTCCATTAAATCAATATTATCCTTTCGAAAGACCTGCAGTTAATGATATAATTTCAGTTTCAGATTTTATCGTCCCAGAAAACAGTGATCCAATTTATTCGCAATATGTAAAACTTTTTGCTTATGGAGAAGATGGAGAGATTACAGGTATCACAAATTTTACAGTTGGGCAATCTGCAATGGTGAATTTAGAAGTTATTCCTGATCCTCCGCAAGATGGAGATCCAATTAATATCCGTGCTGATTTCTTTGATGAAGAGGGATTAGCAGATATATATTTTGTTCTAGATGATGATGTAACTATAATTGAGATGATAAATTCAGAAGACCACACATATCAATTGGAAACACCACTTCCGGCATATTCAGCCGGAGATGAGGTCATATTCCAATTTAAAATTTTTAACACAGTTGGTGATTCAACATTAACTAATTTTGAGACGATAACGGTTGCTGGTCCGGATCTGGTAATTGAACATTTTGAACTTACAGACCATGAAAATTCACCAGCAGCAAAAGTACTTCTTAGAAATTCAGGATCAACAGTAGCAGGTTTATGTGACCTAAAACTTTACGACGTAACAGATGACACAATATTATTAACAACTATCCAGATCGATCCCTTGAGTGTTCTTGCAAATAGATGGGAATATATTCCGATCCCACTTCTTAATGGTGAGATAGAGTTCAAGGCTGTTGTTAATGAGAATGAAGAATTTTTCAATGAGATTCATTCGTTTAACAATACAATATATTCAGAAAGTTATTCTATAAATATGTTCGAGGTAGGAACACCTGGCTCACCTGTTTCTGCAATGAGCCTTGATGAAAATCTTCTCTGTGAATTCCCACCTGATTTTATAATTGAACCTGCAATTTTTTATATAAACTCAATTATTACAGATGAACCGATAGATCAACCTGATATAAATACGATCCTACCTGCAAACCCTACAATGTCGTTCTGTTATAAGATTGGAACCCTCGATGAATCATGTCTGGCAGATACAATAGGTCATTTCCAAAACGAGCAAATGGTAACACTTACTTTTAGCTATAATCCAACTGACTCGCTTACTCAAGCAATGGAAACTGAGGGAGATTTTAATATTTACAGATGGGAAAGCGAGTTTAGCAAATGGATAAAATATGGTGGTCTAATTGATTCCGTTGAAAATACCGTTACTTATGATGTTGACCGAACCGGTATATATTCCATTTTACAAAATAAAGATAATGAAGCCCCATTTATTGAAGCTAATGTCGAAGGACAAGAATACACTCAAACACTTAATTCAAGTCCCGGACAGGAATTTACACATGGTGGTTATATTTCTAAAGATGGAGTCATCTCGTTTGTGCTAATGGATGCTAATGGAATTGATGTTTTTGAAAATAATATAAGACTTTATCTTTCTGATGGTTCTGAAGTTACTGAAATTGGAAGTAATGAATATTCTTTAACAATTACTCCTGGAAATCTTAATCAAATCCCATTGAAGTATCAACTGAATGACCTTGTAAAAGGAACTTATTATATCACTTTAGAATGTCATGATGTTAATGGAAATGAAGAAAACCTGGAAATTGAATTCATTGTAAATGATGAATTTGACATATTGAATTTTGCAAATTATCCAAATCCGGTTAAGAATGCAACCGTGAATCATCATAATTCAGGCAGAACAAGATTTACTTATGTTCTTACGGATGACGCAGATAAAGTGAATATAAAAATTTATACTGTAAGTGGAAGATTAATTAAGACATTTAAAGATCTTCCTTCATCAGTTGGTTATCATGAATATCCTCGAACTGCTTTAGGTTGGGATTGCAGAGATAAAGATGGTTATTATCTAGCTAATGGAGTCTATTTTTATAGAATCACGGCAAAAAAAGGTAATAAAAAAATTGAGAAAACACAGAAAATGGCAATATTAAAATAGGTGATCAGAATGAAAAAAATAATCATTTTAATAACTGTACTGTTAATATTTTCTTCTCTTTCGGCAGGAAGATATGCTGGTGAATTTATGGTAATCGGTTCGGGAGTTCGTTCCTCAGGAATGGGAAAAGCATTTACAGCAATCGCAAATGATGGATCAGCAATTTATTGGAATGCCTCTGGTATTGCACAGATACGGCAAACCGAAATTGGACTTATGAGAGCTTTTTTATATAATGGACTCGCCTCTTATGATAATTTTAGTTTTTGCCAACCTCTCCCCAACGATGTAACTATCGGATTTAATTGGACACGGTTATCTATTGATGATATTCCCATTTTTTTAGAAGAACATTTGGTAGGAAATCCCAGCTTTCGATCAGCCTATTATGAATATAATTTAACTGGAATTCCTGATGGTAATATGAGCAGCACAGATGATCTCTTCCAGTTTGCGTTTGCAAAACATTTACATTATGATCTAAATCTAGGTTGGTTATTTTTTGATGTTCCATTTGAATTTTACATTGGTGGAAATATTAAATACATAAAACGTAGAATAGATGAAAGTATTGGGAACGGTACCGGATTCGATTTTTCACTTTTAAGCAGAACCAGCCTTGCTGTTCTATTTGAGAGAGACTGGTTAGGAGATTTCACTTTTGGAATTAATTTCCAGGATATTGGTGGAAGCAACATAACGTGGGATGTAGTTGATGATAATTCCGATCATCAAGATGAAGTTTTAATGAACAGCAAAATTGGAATGGCTGTAATTCAACCGCTTCCTAGTATTAATTCAACCATAACTATTTCGCAGGATATAGACTACATATACAGCACGATCTATCATTTTGGTGTTGAGTATAAATATAGTGATCTGGTAGAAGTTAGGTTAGGATATTATGATTCTAATTTCACTACAGGTATTACGATTATGTATAAAGATTTTGCACTAGATTATGCATTTCTCACTAATAATTTAGCAAGTACAAATCGTGTTGGCCTCAGAGTGAAATTTTAGCAGGGAGACCGAAAATGAGAATTAATTTATTATTTTTGTTTATATTAATAACACTCTTGGGATGCACCGGAGAAGAGAGTTTAGGAGTAGATACACAAGCCCCTAACAAACCACAATTAGTTATTCATCAAGGAGATACTGGCGACATTATTCCAGGATTTCAAGGTGATGCTGATACTTTGAATTTTTATAATACGTTTGATATAGATTTTGAAAATAATGGTATGGATGCTATGATGGAAGGAGATTGGATAAAAACACAATGGTTCCATCTTGAAGACTCTGATATAGATTATCTTAAAATCTTTAGATTTAGTGCAGAAGACTATTATGCTGACACACTTAGTTTTGTTCAAATAATTGATACCGTAAACTATGAAGAGCAAAATTATTATGTTGATAAAACTTCAATGACAAATAAAAATTATTTTTATTTTATAGAAGCATTTGATAATGCAGGAAATTCAACACTTTCTGATACAACAGGATATAAATTAATTGAAAAGCCATTTTTAATATCTCCAAGTGATAATTATTCCTGCAGTAATATAAACGAGATAATCTTTGAATGGCAACAAATTGGATCAAATGCGAACATACATAGCTTACTGGTTTTTAATGAAGAAAGAGAACTTATTTGGCAAAATACACCATTAGACCAAGAAGATTTCATTGTTCCTTATGAAGGACCAGCTGTAGAATCTGGTTCTGTAATAATTTGGAGAGTTGATGCTTTTAGCTGGTCTTATACAACACCAAACCCTATCGATGGGAATTATTACATTGTAGAATCTGGAGCAGAATCTATAGAACGCTATATGTTCATAGATTAGTAAATTTTCTTGACTCAATGATATGAAAAAAATAATAAAAATTTGCAAGGAGAATAAATGAAGAAAGTCATTTTTATAATATTTTTATTGATATTAGCATTGAATTCTTGGGCTCAAACTGAAGGTGCCAGCAATTCAGGATATAATCCGGGAGCTGTTTATCAATATTCAGGTTCTCTTACAGGAACCCAGCAATTAAAAATTAGAACATATATTTGGGGACAGGTTAGAAATCCCGGACTATATATTGTCCCTGATGATACGGATCTGTTAACACTAATATCATCTGCTGGCGGTCCTACGGAAAATGCTAAGCTTTCCAAAATTCGAATAATCCGCACTACAGAAGAAGGAGATAAGGTAATCTGGATTGACCTTAAAGAATATTTGGAAACAGGGCAAGCAGAATTGATTCCAGTACTTAAACCAGGAGATACTGTAATTGTATCTGGTTCAACTTATTATGCCTTCACAAAAGCGGTTAATTGGCTATCTCAGATAGCCGTTATATTAAGTGTCTATGTAGCAATTTCAACTATTAGTAATTAAATAAATGAGGTAATATGAAAGATCAGTCCAACCAAGTTAAATTCAACGATGATTTTGAAGAACAGGAAATTAAACTAACCGATTATTTTAATATAATTGTTAGATTTAAATGGATTGTTGCATCAATTTTTTTAGCAGTATTTGTTGTATCTTTTATCTATACAGCAAAAGCGCCAAGAATTTATAAAGCAACATCTAAAGTTCTACTTGAAGATAAGATGGGAAGCAATCTATTCTTTACTTCAATGAACAATGAAGCATCTTCAATAAATAATAACATACAAATATTACAGAGTTTTCCCGTAATGACAATTGCAAATCAAATTCTTTCGAGACATAAAGATTACGATAGTTTCCCCATTTCACAAATCGATGGGCTTCCCGAAGCATATCTAAAAGGTAACATTGAGGTAGATACTGAACGCGAAACAGATATTTTAATAATTAGTTTTAACTCAACATATCCCTTAGAAGCAAAAGAAGCTGCAAATGCTGCAGCAAATGCTTTAATGCAACAGGATACAGATTATGCTAGAAGGGAATTTAGAAATGCAAGAGAATTTTTGGCAAATCAGCTTGATGAACATGACCGCAGATTGCGTTCAGCAGAAGAAGAGCTACGAACATATAAAATTGAGCACGGTGTTTCCATGCTTTCGGAAGAGACTCAAAAACTCATTGAACAATCTTCTGATCTTACTGCTATGCTCTCGGAATCTGTGACAGAATTAGATGTTGCAGATAACCATTTGAATTTCCTAAAAGAAGAGTTAGCAGAGCAGGATATTTTTTTGGCAGATGTAAATTCTGTACTTTCATCTCCCCTGCTTGAACAACTTAAACTTGAAACGGTAACCCTCCAAACTCAATATATTAATTTTTTAACCAAGTCTGAATATTCTCCAGATCACCCTGAACTTGTAGCATTAAAAAGCTCTATTGAAAGTGCAAAACTTAAACTTAACGAAGAGTTGCAAAGAATTCTACAAGTTAAGTCTGGATCTGCAGATCCACTGATGTTCCGTTCAAGCTTAATAGAGAAAATTTCTACAGCTCAGATTGATCAAAATATAAAGTCATCTAAAGTTATCAGTTTGCGCAAAGCTGTAGAACAATATAATGAAAGGATGTCGCAGCTTCCGGATACTGAAGTTCAATTAGCCAGATTAGAACGTAATTATAAGATCAATGAAAAAACATATACAATGTTGATTGAGAAATATGAAGAAGCAAAGATCGCTGAGAAATCTAAAATTGGTAAGATAAGAATTGTGGAAGAGGCAAGAATTCCAGAGTCACCAATAAAACCAAACAAAAGAATGAATATGATGATAGCTATTGTACTGGGACTAGGTCTTGGTATTGGTGCGGCACTTCTTATTCACTCTTTAGATTCTAAGATCAGAACATTTGATGATGTTCGTAAATTTGTATCATTACCTGTTCTAGGAACCATCCCTCATATTCAGAGCGATGATATGGAGTTAGATAACCTTGAGCAGGAGATCTCTTCCGCAAAAGGATCTGACAAAGATAAGTATGAGCAGATCCTTCAGCAAGTTCAGGCTAGATTGATAACCAATTACTCACCAAAATCTTCAACCGCTGAAGCGTTTAGAATTTTACGTACAAATATTATTTCAAGAAAGAAAAATTCTGACTGCACAACACTGCTTATAACAAGTTCAGGTCCTAAAGAAGGGAAATCAACAATTCAAGCAAACATGGCTACTGCATTGGCTCAAATGGATGCTAAAGTAATTTTAGTAGACCTTGACCTTAGACGTCCGATGGTTCACACAATTCTGGGTTTTGAAAAAGAGACTGGCATGAGTGATTTTCTTATGGATAAAACTACTAAGATTGAAGATATTATTAAACCAACAAATATTAAGAATCTAGATATTATCACCAGTGGAATCATACCTCCGAACCCATCAGAGTTACTTGCATCTAAGCGAATGGATGACGCACTTCGAGATCTTAAAGAAAAATACGACTATATTCTGTTCGATTCTCCGCCTGTGATTGCAGTAACAGACTCAATGGTTATGGCCAATAAAGTTGACCTGTTAATTCTTGCTATCCGTGTTGATCAGGCAGATAAAAATGTTGTTAGAAGAACAAAAGAACTTCTAGAAAATATCAAGGTAGATATTACTGGAGTTGTTATTAACGGAATCCAACCACATAGATATTATAATAGCTACGAATATAATTATTATTATTTTTATTATTATGGTAAGAGTGAAGAAAAAAAATCTAAGAATAAGTTCTTCGGCAAAAATAAATCTCTTTCTTGATGTTCTAGCAAAACGTCCTGACGGATATCATCAGATAAGAACAATTTTCTCTGAAATTGGGCTTGCTGATATATTAAATTTTGCTTTGACAAAAAAAGGTAGTGTTAAAATTTTGTCAGACAGAGACTTTGTAAGTGTAAAGGAAAATTTAATTTACAAAGTTGCGGTCTTTATAAAAGAGAAATATAATGTGAAATTTGGTGTGGAAATAAATTTGCAAAAAATAATTCCCATTTCGGCAGGAATGGGTGGTGGAAGCAGTAATGCAGCCAGTACGATCATGGCTCTTTCAGAGCTCTGGGATCTTGATCTTCCTAAAGAAGAAATGCATGAAATTGCAAAAAACTTTGGAAGTGATATCAATTTCTTTTTAGAAGGTGGCTGTGCTTTAGGTGAAAATCGCGGAGAAAAGATATCCTATCTTAAGCAAATACAACTAGATAATATCTTTCTGGTAAATCCCGGATTTGGGGTTTCCAGCAAAGAAGCTTATGATGCAGTTTTATTAGATAATCATGAAAATAACAATTGGACAAAACTTATTGAAGAAGAAAATACTCTATGGTGTTTCAACAAACTTCAGGAAGGTGTTAGTAAAAAATTCCCCGAGATCAAAAAAATATTAGAACATCTATTGGAAAACGGGGCTGAGCAAGCAATCTTATCTGGGAGCGGAGCTACAGTAATTGGCTTCTGTCCCGATAGAATAACTGCAGAGAAATTTTCGGAACATTATTCTGATATAGGTTATTGGAACTACATTACTAAAACGAAAGGAGTACAAAATGAACATTACAGATGTTAAAGTTTTTCTTAGAGAAAGTAATCAGCTTAAAGCATTCGTTAATATTGTAATAGACGATGCATTCATCATTAGAAACATTAAAGTTATCGAAGGAGATAATGGACTTTTTGTTGCAATGCCAAGCCGTCGAGTAAGCTCCGGAGAATATCGTGATATCGCTCATCCAATAAATACAGAAACAAGAAATATGATTGAGCGTGTTATAATAGAAAAATATAAAGAAGTTCTTCAAGATGCTTTGTCATCAGCCAATGAAGGTTCTGAAAAAAAGGTTGAAGAGCCTGTTAAAGAACCATCAGATGAACCTGCTGCAGAATAAATATTAATGTTTTCAAGATTAAAAATATTTACTGGAAATTCTAATATTGAATTAGCAAATGAGGTTTCGAAACTTTCTGGAATTCCATTAGGAGATGCCGAAGTTTTTAAATTCTCAAATGATAATTCTTTTGTTAAGATCAACGAGAATGTTCGAGGTGCTGACACTTTCATAATTCAACCAACTTGTTTCCCTGTTAATGACAGTGTTATGGAATTATTCATCATGATTGATGCACTCAAGCGTGCTTCAGCAGCTAGAATTAATTGTATTATTCCGATTTTTGGATATGCTCGTTCAGATAAAAAGGATCAACCCGGTGTTGCTATTACTGCAAAATTAATTGCCGATCTTCTTACAAAAGCAGGTGCAAATAGAGTTGTAGCGATGGATCTTCATTCAGATCAGATACAAGGTTTTTTTGACATCCCTGTTGATCACCTTTATTCAACCCCAATATTTGTTAGATATTTTAAGGCAAATCTTGATCTAACAAATACTGTTGTTGTTTCACCGGATACTGGTGGAACTGCAAGAGCAAGATTTTTAGCTGAACGGCTCAATTGCTCTTTAGCAATTGGTGATAAGCGAAGAGTTGGGAATAATGATAAAGCAGAAATTCTTAATATCATTGGAGATGTTGAGGGAAAAACGGCAATCCTGTTTGATGATATCATTGATACTGGCGGAAGCTTATGCAAGATGTCTAGAGCACTTATGGACCAAGGTGCAAAGGAAGTTTATGCTGCGTGTGCTCATGGAATCCTTTCTGGGAATGCAATTAGCAATTTAGAAGAATCACCAATAAAAAAATTATTCATTACGAATTCAGCTCCTTTAAACAAAGAGAAAGCTAAATGCAAGAAGATCATACAGCTTTCTATCGCTGAATTATTAGCTAATGCAATTAAGAAAATTCACATTGAAGAATCTTTAAGTATCTTATTTAGATAAAACATAAAATCCACAGAGTGGGATTTCAACGGAGGAAGTAATGAACATAAAAATTAATGCCGAAAAAAGAAGTTTGGGAAAAAAATCTGACCTTAATGTATTAAGAGGTGAAGGTCTTATTCCTGGTATAATCTATGGAGCAGGACAGGAAGGAATTAAGATTTCTTTCAATGCTCGTGAATTTGCACATGAATATAAAAAATCTATTGGAACAATTGCATTCTTTGATATTGCTGTTGATGGTAACTCATACAAAACATTTATTAAAGAGAAACAAGTCCATCCATTAACAAGAGAAATTGTGCACATCGATTTCTTAGAACTTCATAAAGGTAAATCTATTACTATTGATGTTCCTATTAATTTTACAGGCGAAGCCATGGGAGCAAAAGAAGGTGGAGTTTTTGAAGTAATTCACAGAACAATACAGGTTACATGCCTTCCAAAAGATATTCCCGAAGAAATTAGTTTTGATATTTCCGATATGAATATTGGAGATACTATTCACCTTAAAGATCTTAATCTTTCTGAAGATATCGACACAGACCTTTCTGAAGAAATAACAATTGCCGTATTAAGTGTTCCAAAAGTTATTGAAGAAGTTGTTGAAGAAACTGAAGAAGGAATCGAAGGTGAAGAAGGTGCTCAAGGTGCTGAAGGCGAAAATGCTACTGAAGAGAGTTCTGAAAAAGATTCTGAATAATGAGATTAGTTGTCGGGCTTGGTAATCCAGGAAAAAAATATAAATCAAACAGGCACAACATTGGTTTTGCTTTTTTAGATTCCTACCTCAAAAAACTTGATCTTAAATTCAAGAAAAGAATAAAATATGATTATCTGATCTCAGATAATGTGATCTTTATAAAACCTAAAACTTTCATGAACAGAAGTGGTGATGCAGTTACTTCTGTTATGACAAAATATAGGATAGATGAAATTCTTGTTATTGTTGATGACATTCATCTTCCTACTGGAGATATCAGAATAAGAAAAAGCGGTGGTAATGGTGGTCATAACGGACTTCGATCCATTGTTAATTCTCTAGGCTCAGATGAGTTTGGAAGAATCCGTATTGGAGTTGGTTCTCCAAATGAAGAGGAACTTTCCAATTATGTTCTTTCTGATTTCTCAAAAAATGATATTTCAACATTAAATGTTGTTTTTGATCTTTTAAATATTCTACTGGAAAGTTATCAGAATTCTGATCTTGATCAGATGATAAATGAGTACAGTAAATATAAAAAATCCTATTCTGAGAAAATATTAGAATCTCAGGATCGATAGATAGTAAAATATTCTTACTATCTTACTAAAGACCAAAGGAGGAAAAATGCTAAACAAGTATGAAAGCATGGTCGTGATTGCACCAACTATTAGCGAAGAAAACGCTAAAAAAGAAAATGAGTCTATTAAAGATTTCATCAAAGAAAATGGTGGTGAAGTCATTAAAACAGACGAGTGGGGAAAGAAACGCTTAGCTTATCAAATCAACAAATTCAAAGAAGGCTACTATTTCATCAACTATTTCACTCTTGACGTAACCAAAGTAAACGAACTTGACCGCTTCTACAAACTCAATGAATATGTTATTCGTAATAATATTTTAACCAAATAGGGAGATATTATGTCAAAAGAACTTAGGTTTCCTAATATTAATTCGATGATAATAAGTGGAAGATTAACCAGAGATGTTGAATTGCGCTATCTTCAAAATGGAACTGCTGTTGCAAAATTATCACTTGCATTCAACAGAAATTATCAGAAGAATGGTGAATGGCAACAGGAAACAGGTTATATAGATGTTGTTGTTTGGAGCAAACGTGGTGAACAATGTGCAGAATATCTGCATAAAGGAAGCCCTGTACTCGTAGAGGGATATTTGCGAACTCATTCTTATGTTGATAAGAACGAACAAAACAGAAAAGTAACAGAAATTATCAGTTCTAAGGTTTCTTTCCTCGAGAAAGAAAGCTATGACTCTAATTCTAATGAAGAGTTCCAACCATCTGGTAATGGTAACGCTAAGAAGGTAAGTCAGCCTGTTGCAGAAGTAACAGATGACGATGTGCCATTCTAGAAATTTGAAGGAGAAAATAATGGAAGAAAAAACAAATACAGTAACTACCCCAGCTAAACCAGCTGCGGCAAGAACAGAAAGACCGTATTCTAGACCAAGACCACCTCAAGATAGAGACAACAGAAGAAGAACCTTTAAACCAAGAGGAAAATTTCTTTTTAAAAAGAAAGTATGTTTCTTCTGTAAAAATAAAGATGCTTCTATCGACTACAAAGATGTAGGTTTACTGAAGAGATTTATCGCTGAAAGCGGTAAAATAACACCAAGACGTTTCACTGGCGCTTGTACTAAGCATCAAAGAAAGATTGCTGTTGAAATTAAAAAAGCACGTCAGATGGGTCTTCTTCAATATACAGATAAGCACAAATACTAAACTGTGATTCTTTTAGCAGTAATATCTGTTGTTATAGCAACGCTATCCCCATTTTGGGGATTGATCTTTATAATCGCATTTAGTGGCAAATACCAGAAAAACAGAAATATATTCAATTATGTATTTTTTGGATTTGTGATTTTATTGTTCCTTGTAAAATTAGTTGATATCATTACTTTTATGAATTTATTTATTGGAGTTGGATTAACTTCTGTTCTATTCTTATGGAGTTTGCGCCGAACTTTAAATTTCATAAATGCAATAATTTCTGCTTTTTTTCTGAATATAGTTTATGCTGTATTACGTATGATAGTTTTTGGAAAGCAATATGCAGAATTAATTGCAGAAGTAATAGTAAAATATAAGGAATTCGTAACTCAATCATTCCAAGATAATGCTGAACAGTTAACTTTGGCATTAGATTTTACAGATACATTTCAGCAATTATTCACTAAATATTATGTTGGAATTTGGGTGTTCACAATTGTATTTGCAATGTATATTGGATCTATATTTCTTTCAAAGAAAGGAAATCTAGTTTGGGAGCATAGGAAGATTCAAATGCCCTATTATCTGATATATATCCTAATAGCATCTCTAGCAGGATTCCTGCTTCCAAATACTCGCACTTCTGGTATTAATGCACTAATAATGATTGCACCATTATTCTTAATCCAGGGAATTTCTATTGTTGATTTTTACTGGGGAGATTTTTTTAGAAGATCAAAAATTCTTCTTTTTTTATTAATCGTTTCAATGGTGTTTAATTATTTTATTTTAATGTTAGTTGCTCTTATTGGGCTAATTGATATTTGGTTTAATTTTAGGAAAATAGATATGGAGGAAATAGATGAAAGTAATCTTAACTAAAGATATAAAGGCTTTAGGTGAAGCCGGAAAACTTGTAAAAGTAAAAGCTGGTCATGCCAGAAATTATCTTTTACCAATGGGATTTGCAATACCTGCAAGTCCAAAAAATCTCGAAAAAATTGAAGTGATCAAAAAGCAAGCAGCTGAAGACAAACTTGTTTTACACGGAAAATATTCTGAGATCATTAAAAAAATAGAAGGTGTTGAACTTACGTTTTCAAGAAAAGCAGATGAGAATGATCACCTATTCGGTTCTGTTTCAGAAACTGATATAGTAAAAGCACTTGCAGAAAAAGAAATTGAAATCCATAAAGCAGACGTTGTTATGGAAAAACATCTTAAGGAAGTTGGAACTACTGATGTTGTAATTAGTTTTATGTCTGAATTACAAACTACAGTTAAAGTAAATATTGAAGTTGAATAATTAAGATAAGAGGGGAGGAAAACTTGAAAAAGATTATTAGTATTATTGGATGGGTTATTTTGTTGCTTGCATTTGCCTCATTAGGGCTTTCTTCAGATGATCCTACATTTGGATTTTTCTTTTATTTAGTATTCTTTATTGCTACTTTTGCACTTGTGTATCTTTATATAAAAAATCACCAAAGAAAAACTGAGATCGATCCAAAGAAAATTGCTTTAGCCTATAAAATATCGGGCATTGTTTTGCTTTTGGTTGCTCTTTTCAGTCCAATACTGGCTCTTAAAAAAATTGGCCTTCCAATTCTGCCAAATATCTTGATATTATTGGCTACGGTTATATTGATCGGTTTGGGTGGATTTGCAATTAAACTTATAAATGATGTTAAGCAAAAAAAGATTCTGGGGTATGTTCTCTTAATCTTTATAGCTGCAATTCCTGCAATATTTGCAATAACTTTCTTATCAGCTTATTTTCCAAATGCTTATAACGCACTTGGAACATCATACTGGGCAATCGTATCGGTTTCGGTTTTTGCTTGGTGGGGATTCACTCTCTATTCAAAAAAGGATTAGATTCCTTTGTTATAGCAGTTAATTGTTCATGAGATCTTTCAAAACCGGTAATGCTGTAAAAGACTTGGTCTTTAGTATTGCCGGTGAAGAAAATCATGATCTAATTGCAATTGCATTTGGTTGGAAAACAATAGTTGGAAATTTATTGGCAGAGCGTGCTTCTATAGTAAAATTAGAAAATCGTATATTATTCATTGCGGTTTCAAACAATGTATGGATGCAAGAACTTGTGTTACGAAGATCTCAAATTATTAGTGATATCAATAGAATATTGCATGTGAAGTTATCTAATATTGTTTTCTTCATGAAACAAAATTACAAAAAGTAAACGTGGGTAAATAATGATAAAAATAGCTCCCTCACTTCTCTCAGCAGATTTTATTCGTTTAGAAGAAGAGATAAATAAAATTCAGGATGCCGGTGCAGATATTTTGCATTTGGATGTAATGGATGGTCATTTTGTTCCCAACCTCACCTTTGGATTACCAATCATCAAACAGATCAAAGATTTTACAAAGATCCCCATTGATGTACATCTGATGGTTTCAAATCCTGCTACCTATTTACAAACTCTAGGTAATTGGAATATTGACTATGTCTCTTTCCATCAGGAAGCTGAAATTCATATTCACAGACAGATAAAAGTTCTTCAAGATTTAGGTGTAAAAGCAGGAATTGCCATAAATCCTGCAACTCCTATTGAATCGATTTTCCCTGTTGTTGCTGATTTGGATTTTGTTCTTATAATGAGTGTTAATCCTGGTTTTGGTGGACAGAATTTCATACCAAATGTGTACGATAAAATTGAAAAACTACGAAAATTAGCCGATCAAGTAAATCCTGATTTAGAAATCGAAATTGATGGTGGAGTAAATAATATTAACGCACCAAAACTCATAAGTAAAGGTTCCGATATTCTAGTTGCAGGTTCTTATGTTTTTAACTCAGACAATTATAAAAATCAAATACAAAGTTTAAGAAGTAGATAATTATGTTTAACAGTTTAACCGAACGCTTTGATTCCATCTTCCGCAAACTAAAAGGACATGGAAAACTCAACGAACAAAACATAAAAGAATCAATGCGTGAAGTGCGTCGTGCTTTATTGGAAGCCGATGTAAACTTTAAAATAGTAAAAGATTTCATTAATGATGTTAGTGACAAAGCGGTAGGAACAGAAGTAATGAAAAGCCTTACTCCCGGACATCAAGTTGTAAAAATTGTACATAATCAACTTATAGATTTAATGGGTAGTAAGAATTTCAAGGTTAAATTACACGATAATAAACTTAATAAGATCATGATGGTTGGTTTACAGGGATCAGGTAAAACTACTTCTTGTGCAAAATTAGCCAGTAATTTCCGCAAACAATCCATAAACCCTAAACTCGTTGCCTGTGATGTTTATCGTCCGGCTGCTATTCAGCAATTAAGGGTTTTAGGAAAGCAGCTATCGATCCCAGTTTATGCAGATGAAAAACAGAAGAACGTAATTAAGATAGCAAAAAAAGCTATTAAAGAATCCGAGAATTCTGATTCAAATCTTTTGATATTTGATACTGCAGGACGATTGCATGTTGACGAAAAAATGATGAAGGAGCTGAAAGATCTAAAGAAGCTCTTGAAGCCTGATTACATTTTCTTCGTTGCAGATGCGATGACAGGACAGGATGCTGTAAATGTTGCCAAAGAATTTAATGATCTGTTAGAGTTTGATGGTGTAATTCTAACAAAAATGGATAGTGATGCTCGCGGTGGTGCAGCCCTATCTATAAAAGCAGTTACAGATAAACCGGTTGTATTTGTTGGAACCGGAGAGAAGATCTCTGATCTGGAAGAATTCCATCCTGATAGAATGGCAAACAGAATTCTGGGAATGGGTGATGTATTAAGCTTCATCGAAAAAGCTGAAGCAAATATTGATATGCAGGAAGCTGAAAAACTTGCGAAAAAACTTCAAAAGAATCAGTTTACTTTTTCTGATTTCCTTTCCCAATTGCAGCAAATACAAAAGATGGGGCCAATGGACCAACTAATGGGAATGATACCTGGTATGAGCGGAAAAGCTATGAAAGGGATGAAGGTTGATGAGAAGGATATCAAGCATATCGAAGCTATTATCTTCTCAATGACACCGGAAGAGAGAGAGAGGCCAACAGGTATAAATGGAAGCAGAAGGCACCGTATTGCTTTTGGGAGCGGAACTTCTATTCAACAGGTTAACAGACTGCTTAAACAATTTGAGCAAATGAAGAAAATGATGAAGCAATTTAGTAATCCAAAATTTATGAATAAAGGTATGTTACCATTCTAAATATTGGAAAATTGAAGGAATAAGGATTAAGTGGCAAAACTGTTTTATAACTTTTTACTTTTCAATAAGTTAAAACAGTACTTCGGGCATTTAGAAAATGCTTGACGATAAATGCCTAAAAAAAAATTAATCCTTTTTAGTAATAAAGAAAAGTCTAATAAGAAATAAGGAGTCGACATGGTTAAGCTAAGGCTTAAAAGAATGGGTAAAATTGATACACCTTTTTACAGAATAGTTGTATTAGATTCACGTAAAAAAAGAGATGGTGCTTATATTGAATCTCTAGGATATTATGATCCAAAAACTGATCCACTTACATTAAAAGTTGATACAGATAAAGCTATCGAGTGGTTACAAAAAGGAGCACAACCTTCAGATACAGTAAGATCTTTACTTCGTAAAGCAGGTGTATTAGAAAAATGGCATAATTTAAAGATTGAAGCAAATGAAGGCACAGAAAAAGATACAAAAGTTAAAAAGACTACAGCAAAGAAAGCTACAGTGAAGAAAACTGAGAAAAAAGAAACTAACACTGTAGTTAAGAAAGCTGAAGAAAAACCAGCAGTAAAAAAAGAGAAAATAGAAACAAAACCTGCTGAGAAAAAAGTTGTAAAAAAACCAGTTGTTAAAGCAGAAAAAAAAGAAACTGAAGAGAAGTAGAGATGAAAGATCTCATCGAATTCATCGTAAAAGCTTTAGTTGATGATCCTAGCGCTATCGAGGTTGAAAAAGTGGATGCTGAGAAAACAACTACTTACAAGCTTCGTTCAGCTAAAAATGATATTGGAAAAGTGATCGGGAAACGTGGTCGTACAGCAAGTGCAATTCGTACAATAATGACAGCTG
The DNA here is from genome assembly GCA_963981005.1 of uncultured bacterium. Taxonomy (GTDB): domain Bacteria; phylum Cloacimonadota; class Cloacimonadia; order Cloacimonadales; family TCS61; genus Tenebribacter. The sequence continues at coordinate 16,876 of CAXCCM010000011.1, forward strand.
TATCTGCAAGACAAGGAAAAAAGGCTGTTTTAGAAATTTTAGAATAGATGCTGATTTCTGACCTGGTTGCAATAGGTAAACTGGGAAAGCTTATTGATGAGGATGGTTATATTCCATTCAAACCCGGTAAGAATTTCCACCCAGATCTTTTGGGAAATATTTTTTTGGTCTTTAGAAACAATAGTGTGAGATATGTGACGGTAGAAGAAGTAAAAAAAAACTACCGGATAAAAATTGATGACAGTGAAACTGCACAAACTGCAGCTGATGAAGGTAATGTGAAAGTCATGCTTCCCAAAGGTGAGATTGATACTTTCGTTAAGACTCTTGATATTGATGATCATGTTGGAAAAAGAATTATCTTCAAGTCTGAAGTGATTGGTAAAGTTGTTGAGATATTAAATAATTCTGTTTATGATCTTTTAGTTTGTGAATTAGAGAATAAACAAGAATTGATGATTCCATTACTGGATAAATTTATTATTAAGATCAATGATGAAAATATTACAGTTTGCTGCATTGAAGGATTAATGGAAATATGAAGATCGATGTATTAACTCTTTTCCCGCAAATGTTCGAGAATTTCCTTAAGGAGAGCATGATCGGGATAGCAATTAAGCAAAATGCATTATCTGTTGAGTTAACAGATATTCGCGATTTTGCTTTTAATAAACATCACAAAGTGGATGATTATCCATATGGTGGAGGATCTGGGATGGTTATGACACCAGAGCCACTTTACGAAGCTATCACGAAAATCAAAGGAGATCGGGATATTCCCATTATCTACTTTACTCCACAAGGGAAATTACTAAATCAATCAACTGTAAATAAATTCAGCCAGATTGATGAGATTATAATAGTTTGTGGGCATTATAAAGAGATCGATCAGCGTATTCGTGATACCCTTATTACAGACGAATTTTCAATTGGAGATTATGTACTTTCCGGTGGAGAGATCCCTGCGATGGTAATGATCGATGCAATGGCGCGTTTGCAAGACGGAGTACTTGGGAGTATAGATTCAGCACTTTCTGATTCACATCAGGATGGTCTTTTGGGTTGTCCTCATTATACACGTCCACCAGAATTTATGGGACACAAAGTTCCAAATATTCTTTTATCCGGGAATCATAAAAATATTGAAAAATGGCGTGAGCAAAAATCTATGGAAACAACTATGAAAAATCGTCCGGATCTATTAGAGGATTGATGATGAAGAATATTTATCTTGGACTCGTTCATCATCCTGTATATAATAAATATAATGATGTGGTTACAACATCAATAACCAATCTGGACGTTCATGATATTGCCCGTAGTTGCAAAACTTTTGGCTTACAGAAATTTTTTATTATCACACCGTTAGAAACACAAAAACTTCTTCTTAACAGAATATTAAAATTCTGGGAAAGTGATATTGCAAAAGAATACAATAATGATAGAGTTCAAGCTCTATCTCTTATTGAACATGCAGTTGATATTGAAACTGCAATAAAACAGATAAGTTTACAGGAAGACGACTGTCTTGTAGTATCCACAACAGCAACGAGGTTAAAACAGCAGATCAATATAAATGATCTGACCAGACTTAAAAGACCCGTTCTACTTCTTTTTGGTACCGGAAACGGACTTACCAAAGAGATCCACGAGCAGGCAAATTATGTTTTAAAACCTATTGAAGGAAGGGGAAATTATAATCACCTTTCTGTTAGAAGTGCAGTTGCTATTGTGTTAGACAGAATATCTTCCGAAAAATAAAGGAGGAAAAATGGACATTCTAAACGAAGTTGGAAAAGAACAGATTAGAACAGACCTTCCAGAATTCAGAGTTGGTGACACAATTAAAGTTCACTATAAGATCAAGGAAGGAGAAAAAGTAAGAATACAGGTTTTTCAGGGAATCGTGATCCAAAGAAGAGGAGCACTTATCTCTAAAACATTTACTGTAAGAAAAATAAGTAATGGAGTTGGTGTTGAAAGAGTTTTTCCGCTTAACTCACCCAATATCGACAAAATTGATGTTGTAAGATTTGGTCGTGTGCGCAGAGCTAAATTATTCTATCTTAGGGAAGCTAAAGGTAAAGCTGCACGTGTTAAAGAAAAGAGAAGATATTAAATTCTTTGAATTTAAATAAGAAGATATTAATTTCTTCTAAAAAATAATAAGGAGTTCGAAAATTCGAACTCCTTTTTTTTGTGTCTTTTTATTGGTAAAATATCTATTAATTTACAAGTTTAAGTCTAATAACAACAATCGTTCCTTGTGGCTTATTATCTTCAGTATAAACCATTCCACCGTACTCTTCAATACTTCTTTTTACAATGTATAAACCTAAACCGGTGTGCCCTGTCTTCCCAAATTTATATCCTTTCTCAAATATATTATTTTTTGCTTCAGTTGGAATACCTTGTCCATTATCTGCTATTCTTATCATACAATAATTACTATCTTTTATAACCTTAATTTCTATAGATGTACACTTACCATGCATAATTGCATTTTGTACAATATTCTTGAAAACTGAGAATAATTTGTTATCTGCCATAACCCTAGCGTTTCCATGTAAATCTATATGTATAGATGGGAAGGCACCTTTTATCTCATTTACGATCTTCTTTATACTTACTGGTAACAAACTTGATCGTATAGAAAGGAACATCTCTAAATTTTTCATTCTGCTTATCAATGTTGATGAGTGTTTTATCCTATTTGATATTTCATCAAGGAGTTCTTTTTTTGGTGACCTATCGTATAAACGAAGGGCACTGGTTATTACAGAGAGATCATTGGAAATATCGTGTCTTAAAATGCTATTAATAAGTTCGATATGTTTTTTTTGAGCTTTTATATTTTCATTAGCAATTTTTCGTTCTGTAATGTCCATCATACTTACAAGTACACGATTAAAAGGTTTATTAGCAGCCGGAAATGTAATTTTGAGTAATATATCAATTCGTTCACCATGTAGATCTCTAGTAATCTCTTCAGCTTGAAACTCGCGCTTACCATCAAAAATTGCTATAAGTTCTTCTTTAAAAGAACTTAATGATTCTGTAACAAATGTTTTTTGCAATGAATTTATAAGATCTTCTTTGTTTCGAGCTTTATACATTTTTATTGATTCATTATTTACATCTAAAATTTTTATCATGCCAACTGCTTGCTCTACAAATTCAGGATGTTTATTCAGATAAGCACGAAAATCTTTAACTCCTTTTGCTTTTTTAGCATCAATCGCTGCTTTCACTTCAGTAAAATCTTCTTCCCAAATCGCAACGCCTACATTTTCAAAGATTGAATGATAACGTCCCTCTGCTTTTTTAAGTTCCGTAATATAATTTTCTCTTTCCTGTTCACTTTCTTTAAGTTCAGAAATATCACGAACAAAAGTCATAAAAACATTTTTATAACTTTTCGCTGGAGGATGAAATTCGACAATCCTACCATTAAATTCTAATTCATATGGTTCAACTAACTTCCCCAGTAAAAGTGTTTTTAATCTATTAAGCATAATAGGAATATCCTTTACAGATAACCTATTTTTTATTAATGAAATTACTGCTTTACCAACAAATTCTTCACGAGGCATATCTACAATTTTGCAAAATGCTGGATTCACATCAACTATTTTACCTAGCTTACTAAAACAAACAATCCCAAATGGAGAATTAATAAATATCTCACTAAATTTTCTCTCACTATCGGAAAGTTCATTGATTGTTCTATTTTTATCTAT
>CAXCCM010000012.1:0-20191 GCA_963981005.1 uncultured bacterium
ATGTCTTCCTAAGGATTTAAACTCAACTTCATTGTTATCGTGTGTTACAGTTTTCTGAGTTATATTTATTGAGGGAGTTGGTTTTACTACGAAACGAAAAACGAGATCGTTCCCGTTGCTAATTCCACCTAAAACTCCACCGTTGTGATTTGTGATAAATCCATTTTTATTCATTTGATCATTCGCTTCATTTCCTTTTAATTCTGCAAAATTAAAACCTTCTCCAAATTCAATTCCTTTCACCGCTCCAATAGAGATGATTGCTTTAGCCAGATTTGCATCAAGTTTTTCAAAAACTGGATCTCCCAAACCTGCAGGAATATTAGTTATCTTCACTTCAACAATGCCACCAACAGAATTTCCTCTTTTTTTTATATCTGTTAGATGTTTTGTAAGTTCATCATAATTTGTTCTATCATGCCATGATAACTCGTTTTGAAAAGAATGATCAATAACAGTCGTTTCAATTATACCGATCTTAATCGGATAGATATTAATATTTATATCTTTAAGAATATCTTCAACCAAGCCGGCAGCAGCAACTCGTGATAGAGTTTCTCTTCCAGAAGCTCTACCTCCACCACGATAGTCATAAATTTTGAATTTACTAAAATATGAAAAATCGGCATGTCCTGGACGGAACAAATCTTTTAAATGCTCATAATCTTTTGTGTGTGCATCTTCATTGTAAACAAGTAAACATATTGGCATACCGGTAGTTTTACCTTCGAAAACACCAGATAAAACCTGAATTTCATCTTTCTCTTTTCTAGAAGATGAATATGTTCCAACTCCGGGTTTACGCTCATTAAGTGCTTCTTGAATTCTATCTAATGGGAACGTAATACCTGGCTTTACATCCTCAATAACAACACCAATCGCCTTCCCATGACTTTCACCAAAAGTTGTAATTCCAAAATACTTATCATAACTATTAGATTTCATAATTTTTCCTATTTACTTAACTGCGGATATGATTGAATAGATCGGTTCAATGTCAAATAAAACCTTTCCAATTTGAGCTTATATAATTTCAAAAAAAGATAATTTGACAATATTCAGAGATTACATCTCATCGGCGTACATATTTTGTGAGGAGGAATGATGAATTTAATGGTTTTAGCAGCTGACGTTCCAGTGGAGACCAGCTTGTTCTCGATAGCTTCGAAAGGTGGTCTTTTAATGATAATTCTTTTTATCATATCAATCGCAGCGCTATCAATAATAATTGGGAAGCTGATACAGTTAAAAAGGTCACAAAGCAAGGAAGAGGAATTTTTGCAGGAAGTTTATGGCTACTTAGGTGAAAATAGACTTGAAGTTGCAATTCGTGCATGTGATGATAGAACCAGCAGTCCGATAGCCAATATAATTGCCAAAGCAATAAGTGTTTTAGATAGGGGAATGGATGATACAAAAGAGGCAATTGAGTTATCTGTAAATAAAGAGATCCATCGCTTAGAAAAAAATCTGGGAACGCTTGCTACTTTTGCTGCTGTTGCACCTCTTATTGGTTTTTTAGGAACGGTAACCGGTATGGTTAAAGTTTTCATGAGATTAGGTGAAACCGGTGGTGGAGTTGATATAAGCTTATTAGCTAATGGTATTTGGGAAGCTCTAATAACTACGATTGGTGGATTAACAGTTGGTATTATAACAATTCTTTTTTATAACTATCTGGTTGGTAAAGTTGAAGATCTTGCTCACGAATTAGAAGAAAACACAAATGAATTTATCTACAATATTAGAGGTATGAAGGATGATAATTAAAACGAGAAAAAAGCGAATCTCATCTATAGGCTTGATCTCGTTCACAGATGTTATCTTTCTCTTGCTTATTTTCCTTTTGATCTCTTCAAACTTTATTACACACTCAGGTATCAAGGTAGATCTGCCCGGTTCAAATTCCCAACAAAATGAGTATAATAAAAATATAAGCATAACTCTCACCAAAAATAATGAGATCTTTATTAATAATGAAGTAGTAGGCTGGGAAGAGCTTCCGGAAGTATTGAACAGAAAACTTATAGAGGATCCAGAACAGGTTGTTGTAGTTAGAGCAGATGAGACAGTAGAATTAAAAAATGTTGTGAAGCTTTTAGATATTGCCAAATTATCGGGTACAAACAGATTCTTCATTGCTACAGAAATTCAAGTTGAGGACACTGAATAAATAAAATGAGTGAAAAAAATATAGGAATTCTTTCATCAATAATTTTCCATATAGTTTTAATTGGAATTGCTATATTTATCCATTTCTCAATTCTACCAGAAAGCGTTTATAAACGAATTGAGTACATTGAATTTGGTTTTGATGAAAGTGCAAATAACGAAAGATATATCTCACCTTCATTGCAGCCTTCTAAAACTTCTGATGCAGAGGATTTTGGCAGATTGAGTAATTTGATACCCAAGAAGGTTGACCTTCCCAAAACATTCTCTAAATCAGAAGAACAGGCTTATATCCCAGAGCATACAGAAACAGCTTTTAACCAACTCGACATGAACAAAAAAATTGGAAATTCCCAAACAAAAATTAAAGCAGAAATTGATGAAGAGATTATTAATAAATCTGAGATAAATGATGTTAAGGATACTTCAACACTTACGAGTGATGACTATCTAAATTCAATTTCAAATAGACTTTTTGGAGAAAGTGAGAGTAACTCACGATATATTTTGGAAGGCGAGATCATGAATAGAAGGATTGAGAACAAGATTCTTCCTTCTTACCCAGAAAATGTGCAGCAAAATGCTAAAGTAAAAATTAAATTTGATGTGCTGCCGGATGGCTCGGTTACAAATATAATAATAATTCAAAAGGCTGAACCTGGATTGGAGTTTAATAGTCTGAACGCAATTAGCCAATGGAAGTTCAATCCAATTTCTCAGGATATTATTCAAAAAGGTGTAATCACCTTTATTTACGAGTTGAAATAATTTAGGGAAAAATTAATGAACAGAGTATTAACAATAAACTCACTTCAAGAAGCCAAACAAGAACTTGAGAAAATAAAAGTATCTTCTCAAGGCGTTGAAGTGATGGCTCCAAAAGCGATTGGACTTTCTATAAAACTCACCAATGTGAAGTTAGGAGCAGCTAATATCCTCAAGCAGGAAATGCTTTCGATTGGTGGAGATGCTGCTGTTGAAAGAGGTGTAGTAAACGGCAAAATAGAAATTAGCGATATGATCCTTTTGGGAAATCTTGATAAAATTAAAAAGCTGGTAAAAAAGCTGAATTATCAGACAATTTTTGGATTACCGGAAATAAAAATAGACTTAATTAATATGATTAATGAATTAGAAAATGCCAACTCAAAGGTACTCAATTGCAACGGAACAAAGCTTGAATTAAATGAAACAAAAATAATGGGAATCCTTAATGTTACACCCGATAGCTTTTCTGATGGGAATAAATATTTTGATGTAGATAGTGCTGTTAAGCGTGCATTAATAATGATTAGTGAAGGTGCAGATATTATTGATATCGGTGGTGAATCTACAAAGCCAGGAGCTGTAAAAATAAGTGCTGAAATAGAGTTAGAACGTGTAATTCCAATTATTAAAGAATTGCGGAAAAATTCTAATATTCCAATTTCTATAGATACTACTAAAGCGGTTGTTGCACATGAAGCATTCTCAGCAGGAGCTTCCATATTAAATGATATAAGTGCTTTGCAATTTGATGCTAACATGATTAAAGTTTTGCAGAATTTCCTTGAAATTCCAGTAATTTTAATGCATATGCAGGGAGCACCTGAAACGATGCAGAAAAATCCGCATTATGAAGATGTTATCGAGGAGATTCTTTTATTTTTTAAGCAGAGAATTGATTTCTGTGTAAAAAATGGAATTAATAAAGAGCGATTAATTATTGATCCTGGAATTGGTTTTGGAAAGAGGCAGGAAGATAATCTGGTAATTTTACAGAATCTTTCTGAATTCAAATGCCTTGGAATTCCTATATTATTGGGTGCTTCACGTAAAAGTTTTATTGGGAAGATCTACAATTCTAATGCTGCAGATAGGCTTTCGGGAAGTCTTGCTTCTACAGCTATTGCGTTCCAAAACGAAATTGAAATAGTACGAGTTCACGATGTGAAAGAGCATAATGATTTCTTGAAAGTGATGAGAGAAATAAGGAAAATTAAATGAGTATATTTATACCTAAGATCGCAGATATAATTGATATAATTGTGGTTGCATTTATTTTATACAGAGTGTTTGTTTTGTTAATGAAAAGTGGTGGCTACCAGATGTTGTTGGGTTTGTTAGCTGTATTTATGATCTATCTCACGGCTTCGTTGCTGAAGCTAAATATGATGACCTCAATTCTTACTGTTTTTAAGGATTATTGGATAATTATTTTCATAATTTTATTCCAATATGAGATTCGGAATTTATTTGCTCGTATTGCTCAAACTCATGATATGAGAACGCTTTTTCAAAGTGCTAAAAAATCGTTTTACTCTCCTTTGTTAAATGCGGTTTCAATTATGTCTTTTAGGAAAATAGGTGCGCTGATTATTATCGAGAACAAGAGGAAATTAGATAGCTCGATAGAGAGCGGAGAAATTATTGATGCTCAAATCTCAGTTAAATTACTGCTAACAATTTTTAATAATAAAACGATACTTCATGATGGTGCAGTTATTGTTAGAAATGAACGATTATATGCTGTGAAAGTTGTGTTACCACTTTCTGAAAGTGTAGAATACTCTCAAAAACTTGGAACACGTCATCTTGCAGGAGTTGGAGTAACGGAGAATAGTGATGCTTTCTCTATAATAGTTTCGGAAGAAACAGGTAAAATATCAGTTGCAAAAAATGGAGTGCTTCAAAGCGGATTAACAATTGATGAACTTTCTCAAAGGATAAAGGATGAAACATCCTGATAGACCTTTCTTAATTGCAATAACTGGTGGAATCGCTTCAGGTAAAACAGTTGTTTCAAAATGGTTTGAGGAACAACAATTCCAGGTGATTTATGTCGATAAAATTGGGCATGACTTATTTAATGAAAAATATTTTATAGATCAAATTGAGAAAATTTTTGGAAATGACTTAATAATTACCGGCTCTGTTGATCGTGAGAAACTTGGAAGAATTATTTTTGATTCAGCAGAGAAAAGAGAAATGTTGAATAAACTTTTACATCCCAAAATCATAAAAAGAATGAAGCAAATTATGAGGACAAGTTCGCAACAAATCTTAATCTTTGAAATTCCACTTCTTTTTGAAAATGGTTTACAAAAATTATTTGATCTAACAGTTAATATATCTGCAAAAGAAGATCTTAGAATAAAAAGAATAGTTAATAGAAATGAAATTACTAAAGAAGCTGCTCAAAAAAGAATTTACTCTCAAATGTCTGATTTAGATAAGAAGAAGCTAGCAGATATTAATATTTTAAATAATGCAGATATCAAGGATTTAATTTTACAATTGGAAAAACTCAAATCAACAATTCTAAATTCAAAAAAAAATAGTAATAAATAATTGGAGGAAATGTGAAGTTTAGACATATAGCATTCGTAATAATAGTATTAAGTATTGTAATTGGTGGAACGCTTCTTTATAAGCCTGTTCCAAAACATAAAACAATCTTACACCCGGAATTTATAGAAACACCTCACGGTGGGAAAATTAAAAAAGAACCAAAGGCGTTGCCGAATGAGTGGTTTGGTTATCAGCGAGCTTATCCACATTATAAAATTAATCATGAAGCATACTTAGAAGGTTTACAGCAAGCTACAGAATTGCATTCTCAAACTAGAGAAGGTCGTGAATATAATTGGGAATTAGCAGGTCCAATTAATGTTGGTGGTCGTATTACAGATCTTGCAATTCATCCATCCAGTCCCGAAACATGGTATGTTGGTGCTGCTTCAGGCGGAATCTACAAAACCACAGATGAAGGTGTTAATTGGGATAATGTTTTCACGGATGCACCAGTAATTTCCATTGGTGATTTGGCAATAGACCCAAATAATGAAGAAGTAATATATGCAGGAACCGGAGAAGCTAACTCTTCTAGCTTTAGTTTTGTAGGTAATGGGATGTATAAATCCGTTAATGCTGGTGGAAGTTGGGAACATATTGGCCTAGAAAATTCAGCTTATATTGGCAGAATAATTGTGGACCATTCAAATTCTGAAAGAATATTTGTAGCAGCAACTGGGAGCTTGTTCAGTCCAAATGAAGAGCGTGGGATTTACCGTAGTGATGATGGTGGAATCTCTTGGGATAGAAAATTATTTGTAACAGATTCAACTGCTGCAATCGATCTTGTACAGCACCCTACAAATCCTAATGTTTTGTATGCTTCAATGTGGGAACGTATGAGAGGTAGAGAATACCGTCGATCCGGAGGATATTCTTCGGGAATTTATAAGTCTGTTGATGGCGGTGATACATGGGATGAATTGGTAAATGGATTACCAGATCATGCAGGTGTAGGAAGAATTGGATTGGCAATTGCAAAAAGTAATCCGGAAGTATTATATGCATTTTATGATCAACATCCTGTAGGAAGTTATTCTTTTGAGGGGATTTTTAAAACTATTGATGGAGGAGCAATTTGGAATCAAACAAACGATAGTAACATCAGTGATATGAATTCCAGTTTTGGCTGGTATTTCGGACAGATCTGCGTTGATCCTTCCAATGAAAATAGAGTTTATGCAATGGGAGTTGCGCTATGTCGAACCGAAAATGGTGGTGATAGTTGGCAAATAATTGCTGATTATGGAAATATGGATGAGATTCATGTAGATCATCATGCCATGATAATTGATGAGTATACTGGCAGAATTGTAGAAGGAAATGATGGTGGATTGTATACAAGTGATGATTTCGGTAATAATTGGGATAAGATAGATAATATTCCGCTTACACAATTTTATGCAATTGAGATGGATTATCTGAATCCTGAAAGAATTTACGGTGGTACTCAAGATAACAGCACAATAAGGACTCTCACTGGCGCTCTGGATGATTGGAATGTAATACTCGGAGGAGATGGATTCCACTGTAAAGTTGATCATATGGACCCTAATATTATTTTTGCAGAATCACAATGGGGGAATCTACATAGATCTACAAATGGTGGGAACTGGTTTGAATATATTGCAGGTCAAATGAGTAATGATCGTAAGAACTGGTCATCTCCACTTGAAATGCATCCGGTTGATCCAACTACACTTTATTTTGGAACATATCGTGTTTGGAAAACAACAAATAGTGGTGATTACTGGGAAGCAGTAAGCAATGATATAACCGATGGTGATACAGGAACAAGTTATCATACTGCTACTACAATTGGAATAAATCCGAATTATCCGAATGTTGTTATTGCCGGAACGGATGATGGGAATGTGCATGTTTCTACTGACGATGGTGACAACTGGACAGATGTTACTGAAGGATTACCAAATCGATGGATAACCAGAGTAGCTGGTGATCCATTTGATATGAGTACAATATATGTTACTGTATCGGGATTCCGTTGGGATGAAGCATATCCACATGTTTTTAAATCGACAAATCTTGGGCAAGATTGGATCCCAATTTCTTCCAACCTTCCTCAATTACCAATTAACTGCATAACTATTGATCCGGAAGTTCCAAATAGAATTTTTATTGGATCTGATGCTGGAGTATTTTTTACAGAGAATGGGGGAGATGAGTGGCTAAGCCTTTCTGATGGATTGCCAAATGTGCCAGTGATTGATATGTTGATTCACAATCCTACTCGTACTTTATTGTTGGGAACATATGGTTGTTCTGCATTTACAATGGATTTGGATGACCTAAATACAGAAATTGAAGAAACCATTATTTCTTCAGGTGTGAGTTTATTACAAAATTATCCTAACCCATTTAACCCGGAAACCACAATTTCTTTCAATTTGCAGAGATCAGCTTCCAATGCTGAAATAGAAATTTTTAATGTAAAAGGACAAAAAGTAAATATGTTTATTATTGATGATCCTGTTTTGAATTCTGAGAATAAAGTAGTTTGGGATAGCAAAGATAGTAACGGAAATTCTGTTGCTAGTGGAACCTATTTATATAGATTGAAGTTAGATGGACAAATTGTATCTGCAAAGAAGATGATCTTATTGAAATAATTTGTTTGTTTGACATAATATTAGATAAATTTATATAAGGAATTGAGAGGTAAATATGAAAAAGATCATGATACTTATTCTGCTTACAGTAGTGTTTAGTTTGAGTGCTCAAGTAATAGACAGCGCATTTACTCCTGAACTATTAATGCCGTCTATGATAAATATGAATAAACTTACGATAAATCATTCTATGACATTCAGCAGTAGTTTTTCTTCTAATAATCATAGTATTTATGAATCAGTATACACTAATCATCTTAATTATAATTTTAGTCCTAAATTAAATTTGAAAATTGATTTGAATTTTATTAATTATGGCTCTGCAACATATAAAAGTGGTATCGAATTTGAAGGAAATAATGATAATACATCAAGAGTATTGCCAAATTTTCAATTGAATTATAGTCCTACGGAAAATATGAAATTTGTAATTGAATTTAGGCAGTATAGTTCACCTTTTGATAGAAATCGTCTAAGATTCTAAAGGAGATCGGCAGGTGCTTTAGGAAATTTGTAGCCTTTTTCTCTAAATAGTGTTAAACAGATATCTGCTATTTCGGGATCATATAAAATATTTCTGTTCTTTTCAATTTCTTCTAATGCTGAATCTATACCCAAGGATGGCCTATAAGGACGGTGCGACGACATTGCCTCCATAACATCAGCAACAGCAAGAATTCTAGCTTTTAGATGAATTTCCTTCCCTTTTAATCCATTTGGATATGCTGATCCGTCATATCGTTCTTGATGTTGAAGTACGATCTCAGCTATTGGCCATGGAAATTCTATAGATTTTAAAATGTCATAACCTGTTTGTGGGTGCATTTTTATCAGATTAAATTCTGGAGCGGTCAACCTTCCTGGCTTGCTCAAAATTTCAGCAGGAACATTTATCTTACCAATATCATGAACTAAAGCAGCTAATTTTAATCCGTTAATTTTTTCTTCTGTGAATCCCATTTCGGTTCCAATTGCAGAAGCAAGATCAGCTACACGTCGCTGATGACCAGCAGTATACGGGTCTCTCATCTCAACAGCTTGAACAAGTCCTTCCACCGTTTCTTCTAGAATTCTTTGCAAGGTGCTGTAGCTTTCTTTTAGCTGTTCTTCTGCATTCTTCAGATTTGTAATATCTATATTAACACCAGCATGGTATTTCACATTATTTTTATCTGTTATCTCCAACATTCTGTCTTCGATCCAAATATATTTTCCATCGGCTCTTCTAACTCTGAACCAAGATGTAAGCAACCCTTCTTTACCGGTATTTTCCCATTCTGTATATTTTTGATCTATATATTCTTTGTCATCGGGATGAATTAGAGAGAAGAATTTGCTACTGTCTCCAATAAAATCTTCTGCAGGATACCCCAGCATTTCATTAATATTGGAAGAAACAAATTCCTGTGCTCCACCAGTTTCATATAAAATGATATTTGGAACGTTATCTAGGATAGTTTCTAGGCGAATTTGAGCTTTTGCAAGTGTCTTTGTTGCTTTTTTCTCTCTAGTAATATTTGTAATGATACCGTCTTGATATAACCAATTCCCGACATCATCGCAAATAGAGTTAACATTTAATAAGCACCAGATTTTCTCACCATCTCTTTTTTGTAACTCTACTTCATAATCTCTAACGCTATTTTCTTTCTTAATTAAAGTAAGTAGCATTTCGCGGTTGCGTTTATCAGTATATAATTCAGTAGCAGGTGTAGAAAGAAGTTCCTCTTCAGAGCTGAAACCAAACATAGATATCATTGCCGGGTTTGCTGATAAAAATTTACCAGTTGGAGTTATTCTAAATACGCCAACTGGGACATCTGAGCGAAGCTTTCTAAATTTTCTGTCACTTTCTTCTTTTGCTTTCTCAGCTGAATTTCGAACTATAACTTCACTCTGGAAATTTTGATAATTCTGTGCATTTTTGATTGATGTTGTAACATAATTCGCTAAAGTATCCAATAAATTTAGATCATTTTCAGAATAAAAAGATCCAATTTTATTCAAACAAATAGCGCCAAGTACTTCATTCTTGAAAATGAAGGGTGCAGCAAGGATCCTTTCTTCTTCTTCTTCTGTTGTGCCAGGGATTTGGAATCCATTTTCATTTGGTCCAGCATCATTGAACATCATACTTTTCTTTGCTTTTACAACTTTACCAGTAAAGCTTGAGTCAATATCTAAAGGTGTTGCCATAATCTCGTTTACAAAATCTGGGTCGATCACAAATTGTGGTAGTAATTTAGTTTTGTCATCAGAGATAAGATAGATAGCGCATCCATAAGATTTGAGATGGTCCATCACAGTTTCGGCTAAACGCTGGAATACTTCATTCAGGTCTAAACTGGAATTTATATATCTGGAAGTCTTAAGAATTAGTTGAAGTTCATGATTTTTACGTTGAAGTTCGTTTTCGATCTTAATCCGATCATTGATCTCATTCTGAAGTTTGTTATTAAGTTCTTCTAAATGCGGATTTTCTTCAGATCTATCTGACATTGTTTTATAATTATTTTTTATTATCCGGTATTTCACGGATTGTAGCTTGAATAAAAGTTTTACAATTTAATTGAAAACTACTCAACCAAACTTCAGCATTGAATGATCTCCCATTCTGCTTTATTAATTCCCACTCAAACTTCATATTCCCATTTTTGATTGTTTGATTGTAATATTCTTCTGATGTTTCCTTAGATGGCTTGTTGTTAGCTTGCATCATTGGAGAAACATCGGCAGGCTTAAGCTTTATAAGCTCATCTTTGCTTGAATAACCTAACAATTTTGTTGCTGCATTATTACAATCAATCAAGCCATTCTCATCTTGTAAAATCACCGCATCGCTTGATGATTCAAATAATTTGCGGTATCTCAGTTCATATTCTTTACGCTCAATCTCACTTTCTCTTTGCTCGGTTACATTTTTCAATGAGCCAATAATTCTAACTTTATTTGAATCTACATCTTCAATTATTTTTGCATTAATTAAACATGTCAAAAGTGTTTTATCTTTATCTTCTAAAACAATCTCATAATCTGTAAGATGACCATCTTTTGTTAGTTTGGTTAAGAAGAGATCATGCTGATTTTCATCAGAGTATAGGTTAAATATAGATTTCCCGATCAATTCTTTGCGTGTATAACTAGAATCATGTTCAATAGATGGGCTGATCTCAAGAATTGTACCATCAAATTCAGTTTCAAAATAAATATCTTGGATGTTCTCAAAAATTCGAGTATAGCTATCCATCGTTCTTTTTAGTTTTAACTGAGTCATCTTCTTTTCAGTTATATCACTGAATATACCAAATGTACCTACGAATTCATCATCAATAAATCTTGGGCTTCCAATAATATTCAGAAAACGTTTTCTTCCATCTTTACGAATAATTTCAAGTTCATAACGAGATGATTGATTTTCTTCTCGTAATTTATTTTGCTTGTGTACTTTCTTTAAATTGTAACTATTTAGATAGTCTGATAAATTAGTGTCTTCAAAATCGCTGATCACACCACCGAATATTTTTGCTCCGGCATCATTAATAAATGTGAAATAATCTTCTGTGTCGAGCATGCAGATACCTTCATCAGAAGTTTCAACAAGAGTACGAAATTTTGCTTCGCTCTCTTTTAGTTGTTGCTCCATTTTATGCTTATAGAAAACCATTTGTATTGTAGCCACAAGTTCTCTTTCTCTAAATGGTTTAATGAGGTAGCCAAAAGGACCAGTTGCTTTTGCTTTTTCTATTACATCTCTATCAGAATATGCAGTGAGATATATAACAGGTATATCTAAGCCAATAATATGTTTAGCTACATCAATTCCACTTAGGTCATCCTTTAACATAATATCTAATAATATTAAATCAGGATGTTTTTTGTTTATTGCTTCTATTGCACCTTCACCAGTAGAAATGGCTTCGGGAACATCATAGCCGTAACCTTGTAAAATCTTTCTAATATCTTCTGCAACAACGGCTTCATCTTCAACAACTAAAATTTGCTTCTTACTCATATTGATATTCCTTTAAATTTTAGAATAAATTTTTGTGAATTCATTTAATTAACTTACTTTCTGTCAAGTGGAATAATTATTTAACAAAAATACCAATAATTACTTTAAAAACATCCACTCTTCGAATTCTTCATTAATTATTAATAATTGATTTCCAAAGTGATTTTTCAGCTCTTCTTTGCTTACACCATCAATTGTGAGATCATCTTCATTAAAGAGGTTACTGCTAAAAGCAGGGATTTCATTAACACATAAGGTTATCTGTTCTTTAATATCGGAAGCATTAAGAAGTCCTGCAACTGTTACATTCTTTCCAAATGCTTTATTTATTACCAATTTTATTCTTGTTTTTGTAGGAACACATTGATTGATCTCATCTGAAATACTCTTAATTGTAGAATAAGCTAATTTGGCAGTTATAAAAACGATATTTTCATTTAGATCTTGGATATCTGAGATGAAATCATCTTTCCTGATCTTCCAATTTTCAAGAAGCAATCTTATCATTCCAATACCGTTTTCTAATTGCGGATAGCCATCATAAAATTCTTCCGGTGGGATCTCTTGATTTGCTAATAAATAAATTTCATCTGAACAATAGGTTCTAGGAAAATCTGAAGATAGTTTTAATATTTGTTCTGCTTGTTTAGGGGTAACAGGTAATAACTTAGTTAGTGAATCACGGAATTTTGTTAAGCCTATTGGTACGATTCCTACAGATAAAGAATTTAGCTCTGGAGAAGTTAGATCGATTAAAGAACTCTCAAGCTCTTTACCATCATTCCATCCAGGTATTACAACGATCTGGGTATGAAATTCCATTCCATTATCACTTAAATAGTGCAGTTTCTCAATTATGTTGAAGTCGTGTTTGTAGCGAAGCATTTTTCTGTGTAGAACAGGGTTTGTTGTGTGAACAGAAATATATAGTGGATTTAGTTTTTGCTCGATCATTCGTGAGATATCTTTATCAGATAAATTTGTGAGAGTTATAAAATTTCCGAATACAAAAGAAAAACGATAGTCATCGTCTTTAATGTAAAGAGTTTTTCTGAGTCTTTCCGGCATTTGATCAACAAAACAAAAAATGCAGTCATTTGCACAAGTTCTGCATTTATGTTCTTGAGGAATTATGCCAACGGGAGTTTCCCAATCTTGATGTATTATTATGCTCTTTATTACACCTGTAGTATTTAGATACGTAATATCTAATATTTCATCTGCAGAGTGAAATTGAAGATCTAAAAAATCATTGATTTCGCTTCCATTTATCAAAATTATTCTATCATTGATTTCCAGCTTTGAATTATCTGCTAAACTTCCTTCTGTGATATTATTAATTGTAACTGGCATAAATTAATCTGAACTAATTACAGCAGAAATAACTTTCATAGATGGAATTCCTTTTAAAATTAGATTTATCGCAGACGTAATTGGAACTGCCAAGATCATGCCAACCGGGCCCCATACCCAATACCAAAAGATCAAAGAGATAAGAACTATGAGTGGTGAAAGCTTGAGGCCAGTTCCCATTACTTTTGGCTCCACAAAATTTCCAATAACCATTTGTGTAGCAATAAGTGAAGCTGAAATTGCAGCTAATTGCCAGCTAAAACCGTATTGGATGAAACAAATTATTATGGGGAAAGCTGAGGCAAATATTGACCCAATGTTTGGGATATAGTTAAGAATAAAGATCAGTAAACCGGACATCACAACAAAATCAATGCCGAAAATGGCAATGAAGAACATACTAATAAATCCGGTTGCCATGCTTATAAGCGTCTTGTTGACTACATAGGTTTTAATTTGTATTTCTATATTCTTTAATACATCACCGAAATGGGATGCCTCATCTTTAGAAACCACTTTTTCTACACTTGTAAACATTTTGGCTCGTTCCAGAATTATGAAGATCATAAAAGCAACAGTTAACAGAAGTTTAATGAAGAAATCTATAAAGTTACCCATAGTACCGGATACGATCTTAGAAAGCGATAATTTATCTGCCATTTGCAACCAATTTACTTTATTCTGCAAATAGTAAGTAACTTGTTCCATTGGAATTTCAAATGTTGTTATCAAACCTGAGATCATTGTTGTAAGCTGTTTTTCATATTTTGGAAAATCTGTTACAAAAGAAGAAACACTAGTGTATACGATTGTTCCTAAAACTGTAAAAAGAATTAGAATTATCATTACAATTAAGAAAATATTTACGATGATCGGAATTTTTCTATTATGTAAAAAACGGTTTAAAGGTTGGAACATAAATGATAAAAAAATCGCAAATGTAAGTGGAATAAATATTGTTTTTAATTCTCTTAAGAAAATTACGATAATTGCAAGTGCGATAATTCCAAGAAAAATTTTTATCGTGCTTGATTCTCTAGCTTTATTGTCATTATCCTTCTTTTCTTTAAGCAAACTCTCGGTAATTATTTTGTTGATCGTATTCATTATTGTTTCAATCCTCTCAATAATTTTTCTTTTCCATTTGTGCTTAGTTTAATAAACTAAGTTCATCTGACAAGAATTTTCATTTTTTCTTTCTTTTGCAAAATTGGAAGTAACAGCTTTTATAGTTCTCCTAATGCTTTCAACCTTTTTAGCCTATCTGGTTGATTTGTAGCGATCCATCTATCTTTTGATAATTCTTCGTAAGCAAGTTTAAAGTTTTTCTTTGCCAATTCACCATTATTCGTAAGCAAATATAATTCAGCTAGCTCCTCGAAAACATAACCATCTTTAGGTAAATTATTCTCCGCAATTTCTGTTTGTAATTCCATTTGTAATTTCAAAGCTTCATTGATCATCTGTAAGGATCTCAGGCATCTTCCCACTGTCCATTTTGCAATTCTAGCACCTTGTTCATCTCCAACTTCTGTTCTCCAATCAAATCCTTTTTGGAAGTAAATGAGTGCTTGATCATATTTGGATAAATCATGGTAAGTCCAACCAATATTGTTATAAAGTGGTCCTAACCAACTCTGACAATTTGTGTCAGTGGTCTCTTCTGCAATTCTCAATGCTTTTAAATTCCAATCTAGCTGTTCGTTTGGTGGCACAACCATACCAATCATATGAGCTGCATCAAGCGTAAAAATGTCGAGATTATTTGTAATTCCAAATTCATAAGCTCTCAAAAAAAGAGGTTTAGAAATCTCCCATTCACCTGAAGAATTAAATACTCGTCCACGCTCTAATAAATATCTAATATTTCCGATTTTCATGTTTTCGTTCAACATATTCTTTACTGAATCAAGAGTTGCATGAGCCTGAATAAATTTGCCTTGCAAACCTTGAGTTCGAGCTATTTGAGTTAGTAACTCCACATGATATTCTGCATCATATGAACTTTCGGCGGAATCTTTTAATCCATTTAAAATATTGGTAAAAACAATTTCTGTTGAATCGGGATGCTGGTAATCCCACATTGCATCAAAATTAGGTAGCGGATTAATTCCAATCTCAGCATTATTGTTAGAATTACATCCAAATAAAAATAGTAAGATTAAACTATAAAATAAATTTTTCATTAACTTCCTCCCATAAATATACAAAATTATTAAGATACAAATATGACAAGAAAAAAACCAGCAGAAAGCTGCTGGTTCTCATTAACTTAAATTATATTTCTAACTATATATTTATTATTAAAGATTTTAATAGTCTGTTTAAAAGTTCAGGTTTAGTAGCAAGATCAGAATTACTAAGAAAATCTCTACGTTGTTTAAATCTGCTTTTTAAAAGATTTAAATAATCCATAACATTTTGTCGTTTATGTGGATCATATTTATCGTAAAATCCTGGTAATATTTTCTCGATTGATTCATTTGTTGGAATCATAGCTCCCGGCAAGACATCCCATTCTTCCCATTCAAGCTGATCTGTGAGGATTGCAGTTTGCAATGTGAGTGATGTCTTCAATTTAATCACTTCTACATCAGTTTCAGATGATTTCCAATATGCTGCAGAATTAAAACTGTAACACTCAGCTCCACCATCTATAACTTTATGGAACGATTCAACATCTCTCCAAAGTTCGTAAACTCGGAAAGGATTTGCAAATGGTTCAAAAACTAATTTGTTGAGTTCATCTTCTGTAACATTCTCTGCTCTATTTCTCTTTGTTACAAGAGCTGCTCCCATTGAAACAGCAAGATATTTATCACTAAATTTAAGAATTGGGGGGAGAACAGTATCTTTCATCAGCCATGCTAATGCTTTTGGGAAGCTGCATCGGTTCACCCATTTTCCTAATAAATCCCTATCTAAAAGTGCTCTGCCATTTGCTTGACGCAGGTCTAACCCAACAGGATATAATTTGCCATCAACATCTATTAAAGCATGATTCATCAAGGAAATACAATATTTCCAATCAGGATGATCGATAGGGCGGCTATCAGTCTTATCAAATAGAGAAGGTTCCCAAACTCGACATAATTTATTTTCTGTATCAATTTGGAAAGCATCGTCATGAAGGACAACTTTAGAAAAACCTTCCGGCATTGTTCCTGCATTATCTGCAGAATTTGTATGAGAAGATTTTCCTGTTCCAGAAAGACCATAAAAAGCTATTGATCTTTTTCCTAACTCTTTAGCATTTTTATCTTCACAACTCGAGAAATCGATCTCTTTAATCCCACCATGGCAGGCTGCCATTCCAAGACGCATTCCCGATGTCCATGCAAGTGTTAATGTTCCTTTTTTACGTTCACCAAAATAGCGCATTCCTAAATTGAATATTACATTATGTTCTTCGTCTACAAGAGCAAGTTGGGGAGATCCAATATTACAGTAATACGGGTCATCACATGTCCATTCATTGAATGCTACAATAATAATGTCTTGAATGGGAAGGTCTTTGCTTTTTTTATATTTTTCTTCTAATTGTTCAAAGGGAGTAAAATTAGAAAGCCAATTGAATACGTTCATTGCATCAGATCGGGTTGTAATAAAAGTACCTTTTATCATCAGGTCTTTATCTAATCCAATAATTGCTTCTGCTTTTATCAGATCATTCTGCTCTAGTTGGAATACTGCTTCTCTGATATCACCTTCAACTTTTTTCTTTTCATTTTCGTTGATTCGATTATAAAATACCCTTGCCTTAGCAGTACGACCAATAATTTTTCCATGACAATCATTCAGAACTTTTGCTCCTTTAGGAAGTTTTAATTGTTCTGCAAACTCTGGATATATTTCAATATCAGTTTCGGATACACTAGGTTGACTTAATGCCATTTCATAAGCTTGTGCAGCAGTAACTTTTTGAACTTTCGGGTTAAGCATAACGGTTTCGGCAACAACACGAATTTTAGAGCAGTCTTTTAAATTTGAATAGTATTTATAGCTTGATTTGCTAGCCATGATTTC
Source organism: uncultured bacterium (assembly GCA_963981005.1). Classification (GTDB taxonomy): domain Bacteria; phylum Cloacimonadota; class Cloacimonadia; order Cloacimonadales; family TCS61; genus Tenebribacter. Next base: position 17,527 of record CAXCCM010000012.1, read on the forward strand.
CCCCAAATATAATAAGAAAATATGTAAAAAATCAAATTTTGAACCAAAAAAAAGCAGCCTAGGCTGCTTTTAATATTTTAGTTTTAATTAAACTCTTTCAGGAAAGACACTAACGAATTTTCTTCCAGCCTTCTTTGTTTCATATTTCACAAAACCTTCGATCAGGCTAAAGATTGTGTAATCATTACCAATACCAACATTTTCACCTTTATGGATTCTAGTTCCTCTTTGACGAATGATGATATTACCGGCCAAAACTTTCTGGCCACCATATTTTTTTACACCGAGATATTGAGGGTTACTGTCTCTTCCATTCTTACTACTACCAACGCCTTTCTTATGTGCCATGCTAACCCCTTACTTAATAATATCTGTAATTTTAATTTCAGTATAATTTTGTCTATGACCTTGCTTCTTTTCATAGCCTTTTCTTCTTTTCTTCTTAAAAACGATTACTTTTTTGTCTTTAAGATGGCTTGTAACTTCAGCAAGAACTTTTGCATTCTTTACAGTTGGAGTTCCAATAACTGTATTATCTTCTGTATGTAAAAGTAATACATTTTCCATTTCTATTGCTGCTCCAACTTCAAGCTCACTCATGTATGGAACTTTTATAGTTCGGTCTTTTTCAACTCTAAACTGCGTTCCTTTAAAATCTACTATTGCGTACATTTAATCTCCTTCTAACTACCAATTCATAATGAGAATATCTAAGAAATTTTGAGTGGTTTTATTGTCAAGAATATTATACTCAACTTATTCATTTGTAAATTCTTTATTTGTTTTTGTCGAGAAAACCCTGAATTTATCGAAATCTAAATTGCCATCTGAAATAAATTTAATTGTGTTCGGGATATCATCAAAAAAATCTGGATTTTCATCGATGAATTTTTTTACATTCTTATGAACTTTAACTGTTAGATCATCCTTTTTTATAAAGTAACTTGCACGCTTAAGCCAGCGAGAGATGTGAACAGATATTGAGTCTCTAGAAAGAAGACGACCAGTTCCATGGCAATGTGGGCATTGCTCGGAATAGCTGAGAAGTAAGCTAGGGCGAGTTCTCTTCCGTGAAATTTCTATTAATCCTAAAGGACTGAATGGAAAAATTTGATGCTTGGCTCTATCCATTTTTAGGGAATTTCTTAAAATAGCATAAACCTTATCTCTATCACTCTCATTTTTCATATCGATAAAATCAATAACCATAATTCCGCTGAGATCTCGCAATCGTATTTGTAAAGCTGCTTCAACAGCAGCTTCCATATTGGTTTTTGTTATAGTTTTTTCATAATTGTCTTTACCAGTAAAACTACCTGTATTCACATCAATTGCAACAAGAGCTTCTGTTTGTTGGATTGTAATATTTCCACCACTTGGCAGATTAACCCTTGATTTAAATATATTCCCGATCTCTTTTTCTATACCATAAGCATTGAAAATGGGGGAATCCTCTTGATATAATTCTATTCTGCTAATTAGTTCAGGTGCGATATCCTTTAACTTGGAAACGATCCTGTTTTTCATCTTTTTATCATCAACTACCATTCGATCGATTGAGGAATTAAAAATATCTCGCACAAGTGAGAAAGAAAGATCATTTTCATCATAGATACAAGCAGGTGGTTTCGCATGTTTTGCCTGTTTATTAATCAGCTTCCAAGTTCTTTCTATTCCAACATATTCTCTTTTAAAGTCTTCTTCATTGATGCTTTCGGTATCTGTTCTTACAATTATTCCAACATCTTTATCTTTTATCTTTTTTAATATTTTTTTTATCCTATTTCTCTCTCCAGCTGAAGATATCTTTCTGGAAATTGCAACTTTTTTCTCTCCTGGCATGAAAACAAGAAATTTACCAGGAATTGAAAGTTTACCGGTAACACGTGCACCCTTTTTTAGAATTGGCTCTTTTTTAACTTGAACTATTATTTCTTGACCGATTGAAAGTACTTTAGCAATATCTGATGACTTCCGTTTTGCAAAGATCTTTTTCTTGGTTTTATTTAGTGACATAGAATCTATATCAGTAAAATGTAAAAAAGCGGTTCGTGCTAACCCGATATCAATAAAAGCAGCTCCCATCCCAGGTAATACATTTTTTACAACACCAACATATATATTTCCCACAAGTATTTGGTGCTCTTTTTTTTCTGCGAAAAGTTCGACCAATCTATTGTCTTCGAGAAGAGCTATTCTCTTTTCAAATTGACCATAATTAACTATTAATTCATTAAACATTTTTATTATATTTCTCCTATTTGGAATAGCCGAGATAAGTATAATTCCGTCAAGCCTTTTCTGATTATCTTTTTCTTGACACAGAATAGGTGAATAAAATTATTTGCAACCTATTGATGCGAGGTGGAGCAGTCTGGTAGCTCGTCGGGCTCATAACCCGAAGGTCACAGGTTCAAATCCTGTCCTCGCTACCATTTTTTTTGGTCTTTATTGATCTTTTATAAATATGTGAGTGGCGGCGTAGCTCAGTTGGTTAGAGCATCGGAATCATAATCCGAGTGTCCGGGGTTCAAGTCCCTGCGCCGCTACCAGATTTATGCTGCGCCAATAGCTCAGTTGGATAGAGCAACGGATTTCTAATCCGTAGGTCAGGGGTTCGAATCCCTTCCGGCGTGCCATAATTTTCTGATTACCTCCTGAAATA
>CAXCCM010000013.1:0-19557 GCA_963981005.1 uncultured bacterium
TTTAATGCCATCTGCCAGAGATTCTCTGCAACCGTAAAGGTTATCAAATTTAGATTTTGTTACAGAATCATTAACGTTTATAGCTGGGAAAAGTAACTCACCTTTCTCTACCATTTGATACAAACGATGAACACCTGTTGTTGTCTCTTCGGATACACCTTTTATTGTATTTGCAATAGTTTGCCAATTACTATCATTCTCATTTTTTAGTAGGAAGAAAATTGATCTTAGATCTTCACTCTCGTATTCTTCATCTGCAATAGATGGATCTTTTTGATACTCAACAGCTTTGTGAATGAAAAGCGTTGCATCTCCCCCATCATCAACTATCAGATCCGGTCCCATTCCATCTGGGAATGTTAATGCTTGAAGAGTGCACCACCAATATTCTTCAATTGTTTCACCCTTCCAAGCAAAAACAGGAACACCAGATTCTGCAATTGCTGCGGCTGCATGATCTTGAGTTGAAAATATATTACAACTTGCCCATCTTACATCAGCACCCAATTCTGTGAGTGTTTCTATTAAAACAGCAGTTTGCACAGTCATGTGCAAACTACCCATTACTTTTACATTATTTAGTGGTTTTTCTTTGGAATATCTTTCTCTCAAAGCCATCAAGCCTGGCATTTCTATCTCAGCAATTTGAATCTCTTTTCTACCAAATTGTGCTAATGAAATATCTTTGATTTTATAATCCACAATATCCCTCCACTTATTATCTTCTGTTGTCTCTTCTATTATTATCTCGTCTGTTATCTCTACGATTGTCATTTCTACCATAATTGCTTTTTGGAGCAGGGGCAAGTTTTGGGCCAGTTCCAGGTTTATGCTCAGGATTTCCATCCACACCTTTCATTGTAAGTTTAACTTTACCTCTATCAAAACCGATAAATTTCACATTAACTTTATCACCAAGTTTTAACATATCTCCTACATTTGCAACACGATCGTTATGTAATTGAGAAACATGAACTAAGCCTTCTTTAGTTTCACTCATGAATTTCACGAAAGCTCCATAAACTTCAATACGAGTAACTTCACCAACATAAATTTTATTCATTTCGGGATCAGAAACAATATCTGTGATTATTGATAATGCCTTCTCAATTGAATCCTTATTAGCTGATGAAACGCTAACAGTTCCATCATCATCAATGTTCACATCGGCACCAGTTGTTTCTATGATCTGCTTGATCATCTTTCCACCTGAACCAATAACAGCACCAATTTTATCAGGATCTATTTTTAATGATTCAATACGTGGAGCTGTTTCTGCTAATTCTGTTCGTGGTTCTGGAATTGTTTCAATGATTTTATCTAAAATATAGAAACGGGCAGTTTGAGCTTTTTCAAGTGCAATTCCCATTATTTCTTTTGTGATACCTTCAATTTTTATATCCATCTGCATCGCTGTGATTCCATCTTTTGTTCCTGTTACTTTGAAATCCATATCGCCAAGATGATCTTCTAAACCTTGAATATCAGTAAGAACAACAAAGTCTTCCCCATCCATAATAAGACCATTTGCAATTCCTGCAACAGGCTTTTTAAGTGGAACACCTGCAGCCATTAAAGCTAAGGTTCCGCTACATACAGTTGCCATAGATGAAGAACCATTAGATTCTAATATTTCTGAAACCACACGAAGTGTATATGGGAAATCATCTTTAGAAGGTATCATTGGAAGTAAAGCACGTTCTGCCAAGGCACCATGACCATATTCTCTACGTCCAGGACCTCTCATAAATCCTGCTTCTCCAACACTGAATGGTGGGAAATTATAATGTAAATAATATGGTTTTTTGTATTCTTCAGCCAAGCCATCAATGATCTGCTCATCACGGCTGTTTCCTAAAGTTACAGTTCCAAGTGATTGTGTTTCACCACGAGTAAAAAGTGCTGATCCGTGAACGCGAGGTAAAATATCCAATTCACATGTAATTGGTCTGATATCATCCATTCCTCTACCATCGGCTCTATGATTATCATGCAGAATCGCATTTCTAACTGATTTTGCAAAAACTTCATCAAAAGCATTCTTGAAATTTCTTTCCTGCTCAGCAAATCCTTCACCGAGTTCTTCAGCATTCTTTCCCATCATCTCTTTTTTAATTGCATCAATAGCTTCATAACGTTCCAATTTACCATGAATATGTGCGGCTTTATCTATTGCTTTTCCAAAATCTTTTTCAACTTTTGTTACGATTTCTTCAGGTGTAACATCCAGTACTATTTCCATTTTCTCTTTACCGGAATCTTTAACAAATTCTTCTTGGAAAGCAACCAGTTCTTTAATCACCTCATGACCTGTATAAATAGAATTCATTATCATTTTTTCTGAAACTTCTTCTGCTCCAGCTTCGATCATTACAACTGCAGATTTTGTACCTGCAACATCCAGATCCAAAACAGATTCTTCAAATTGCTGAACTGTAGGATTGATCACTATTTCATCATTTACAACACCCACTTTCACACTGGCACAAGGCCCGTGAAATGGAATATCGGAAATTGAAAGAGCAGCAGATGCGCCTAAGATTCCTAACATACCAGGATCGTTTTCACCATCATAAGAAAGCACAGTTACTACAACATGAACCGCATTTCTAAATCCTTTTGGGAATAGAGGTCTGATGGGTCTGTCTATTAGACGTGCATTTAATGTCGCTTGGGTTGTAGGCCTGGCTTCTCTTTTAAAAAAGCCACCTGGAATCTTACCGGAAGCATACATTTTTTCTATAAAATCTACTGTTAATGGGAAGAAATCTGTTCCTTCTCTTGCCTCTTTAGAAGCTGTTGCTGTTACTAATACGCTGGTCTCACCATAAGTGATAAAAACAGATCCATTAGCTTGTTTTGCCATTCTACCGGTTTCCATTGTTAATGTTTTTCCGGCGATCTCGATTGACTTTTTCTTAATGTCAAAATTGTGCATTTTTTCTCCTTTAATTTGGGCTAAACCCAATTTTTGTTTGGCTTAATTATTAAGCCGTTTTTTTACGGAGAGTAAAGCAATAGACTAAAGCCAGACTTACTGAACTTAGCTTATTGCTCCATTCCTCCGCATCTCTATTATTTTTTAATTATCTACTTGTATAAATTATTAATTTAACATTTTTGTTAAGGTTTTTCTTCTTAAAAAGTAAAGAAAGGGGTTTTAGCCCCTTTCTGTTAACTCCAAAAAATATATTATTTCCTGAGTTCGAGTGCTTTTATCAACTTACGGTAACGAGCAATATCTTTTTTCATGATATAGTCGAGTAATCTTCTTCTTTGACCAATAAGTTTAAGTAAACCACGACGAGTATGATAATCCTTTTTATGGATTTTCAAATGTTCTGTGATCTCTTTGATACGTGTTGTTAATAAAGCAACTTGAACCTCAGGTGATCCAGTATCTGAATCATGGAGTTTAAACTCTGCCATGATAGCCGTTTTGGCTTCGGTATTTAATGCCATCTTATACCTCCTTATTTTTTTGCATTTGTATAAGCAGAAACAACAGAAAATTCGCTTGTTTCTTTGTAAAGGATTTTCTTTATGCCCTCATAAATAGCCAATCTGCGTTATTATGATTCAATTTTGTAAATTTAAATTATTGTAATTTATAATGTGTTTTTCTAATGAATAATATATTGACATAATCCAGCCACAAAGAATTTTAAAAAGTAATAAGTTAAGTATATAGGAATGTTATGAGAAAAAATGTAATACGGATATTAAAGATAATGCTTAACCACTGGGGTTATCTTGCTTCAGGATTGTTCTTCATGCTTGGATTTGCCATATTCAGCGGTACAAGTGTTTCACTTGCAATTCCATTGATGGATAATGTATTTAAGACTTCATCGGAAGTAATTATCCACAAAACTGTAGCATCCTTTTTTGATGGAACACAAAGTGCAATTGCTCAATTTGTTTCCTCTCATGGCAGTTTATTCCGCATAACCAGTAAAGAAGCTCTTGAGCCGCTTTTAAATAACTTAAATGAAGTAATGAAACATACAGATCCACATCTGTTATTATGGATAATTAGTGGTACATTGATCCTGATAGTAATATTGAAGAACATCTTTTTCTACGGACAGCGTGTATTATTTGCAAACCTGCGTGGGCGCACAATAAAAGATATCAGAGATCTAATGTACAAAAAGTACCTCTTCCAATCATTAGCTTTTTTTAATGAGAATAAAGTTGGTGATTCACTAGTCCGCATGGTTTCTGATGTTCAGATAATTGGTAATTTCTTTGTAAATTCTCTTTTTAATTCTTTAAGAGAATTGTTACTTATTATCATTTTTGCCTGGATTGCTTTATTCCTAAATCCTAAACTGTTTCTTATAAGTTTAATTTTACTTCCAATATTCAGTATATTAGTTCACTTTTTAGGAAATAAAATTAAGAAATATTCTAAACGTATTCAACAGCAATCATCAAGTATGTTTTCGGTAATTGAAGAAAAATTAAATAGTATGCGTATTGTTAAAGCCTTTTCCCGAGAGCAATATGAAAGAGAAAAATTCGCTGAGATAAACAATAAACATTTTAAATTTTGGCTTAAATCTAGAATTTATCACGCTTTTAATGTACCTTTATCTGAATTCAATAGTGTAATAACGGGCGTAATTGTTCTTCTTATAGGCGGATATCAGATCTTAGACCCAAACATAAATTTTTCTTTTGGAAGTTTCATCGCCTTCATGCTGGCAATATTTTCTATGCTGCATCCAATGAAAGCCATAACAAAAGCTTACGCAAATATCAGAAAGGCACTTGTTTCATTAGAAAGAATCTCTGAAATATTGAACAGAGAATCTGAAATTTCTGAAAGCAGTTCATCAGTAGAGAAGTTAAGTTTTAATAACAATATAGAATATAGTAGTGTGAGTTTTGCTTACAATGACTCAGCTAAAGTTTTAAACAACATTAACATGAAAATAAATAAAGGTGAGCGTGTTGCACTTGTTGGTGGAAGTGGTTCAGGGAAAACAACTCTGGTAAACTTACTGGAAAGAATGTATGATCCAACTGATGGTGAAATACTTATTGATGGTTTAAATATTAAAGATTACAAATTAAATGATCTTAGAAATCTTTTGGGAACTGTAACTCAAGAGTCTATCCTCTTCAGTGAAACAATCTCAAATAATATTAGTTATGGAACATTAAAAGAGATAAGTGATGATGAAATCATGCTTGCTGCAAGAATAGCTTATGCTGATGAATTTATTGATTCGCTTCCAGATAGATATAATACGCTTCTGCATACGAGAGCTTCCAACCTTTCGGGCGGACAAAAGCAGCGTCTTTGCATTGCCAGAGCAATTGTGGCTGATCCACCAATATTAATATTCGCTGAAGCACCCAGCGCTTTAGATACCGAAGCAGAAATGAAAGTACAAAAAGCAATTGAACAAGCTACAAAAAATAGAACTGTAATTGTAATTGCACACAGATTATCAACAATTCTCTCTTCAGATAAGATCGTAGTTATGGATGGAGGAGAAATTGTTGGAATGGGTAAACATGAAGAACTACTAGAAACATGTGCAAGATACAAGATCCTTTACGATCTTCAGTTTAACGATCCTGAATAAATAATGAAAATATTGTTTTATGTTTCCAAAAAATATTCACTCCCAATAATCGCACCAATAGTAAAATATTTAGAACACTCAGAACACTCATTTACTTTTTTTGTTTCAAAAAAAGTAAGAGATGAAAATATATCTGATATCAGCAATTACAAACTTCTGCAAAATATTGAAGAGACAAAAATATTCTCCCCTGATGTTGTAATAGTTCCCGGCAATTTTGTTGATTATAGAATTCCAGGAATTAAAGTGCAGATATTTCATGGTTTAGGGGTTGAAAAAACATCTCATTATAAGATCCGTCATTTCTTTGATATTTATTGCACATCAGGACCTTTTGTTACTGAAAAATATAAAAAGCTTCAAAAGAGAATGAAATATTTTTTAATTAAAGAAACCGGATGGCCGAAAGTAGATCATATTTTAAATTATCCAACTAAAGACCTACAAGAAAAACATCATGTTCCAAAAGATAAAAAAGTGATTCTATTCGCACCTACTCACAGTAGGAAAATGCAATCAGCCGAGAGTTTGCTGCCTTTTATTCCAAATATAATTAAAGAAGATGAGATCTGGTTTCTAAAATTTCATGAACTGATGAATAAAGAAATCAGAGAAAGTGTTAATGATACCGACAATATCAGGGTAATAACTGATTATGATATAACTCCTTACCTGCATCTTGCTGATATTCTAATTACCGATACTTCTTCGGTTGCATACGAGTTCATGACCCTTAATAAACCTGTTATTACATTTAATACACAGAGTAGAAAAAATAAGGGAATTGATATCACACAGCCACTTGAGCTGAGAGAAGCAATTGATAGAAGCCTCTCTGATCCTTCCGAATTTCACCAAAACAGAGTTCATCATATTGCCGAGATCAACCCTAGAATAGATGGAAAGATCTGTGAAAATCTAATTTCTACTTTGGAATCTGTTATATTAAATAATGAATTAAAAAATAAAAAGAAACCATTAAATTTGTTCAGGAAACTTCAGATCCTTCATCATGAACAATTCAAGAAAGGATATTTAAGATAATGATAAAAGTTTTATTTGATTTAAAAAAGGAGTATTACTTTAATTCTTTGCAGCCCGTTTATGAAGAGTTGAAAAAAGATGATAATTACGATATAAAATTCTTCGTTGGTAAAGATGAAAAACGATTATTGGGTATTTTTCTACTTCCTCAAAAACGGGAAATTGAAGAACGTTTACATAAATTAGGATTGGAAGTTACTGATAACCCAAGCGGATTTGATCTCGTTATCTGTGGAGATGTACTAAAAAAACCAGAGCGATATGGTGATGTAGTACGAGTTCATCTAGATCATGGAGTAGGAACAAAAACTCTGCGTATCAGAAATATAAAAAAGCAAGGAGATTATCATTATCATGTTTTTTTGGAAGGACAGTGCTGGTTTGACTATATAAAAAGTTTGGGCTGGGAAAACACTGCAGATTTCTATCTTACAGGACTTCCTAAACTAGACCCCCTGTTTTGGGATGGTTATTATAATAATTCTGATCTAACAAAGAAACTGGGAATTGATCCGAATAAGAAGACAGTACTTTTTGCACCTTCATACAAACCAAGTTGCATAAGCTATGTTCAATCTAGAATTACTGATCTTTTACCAAAATACAATTTAATAATTAAATTGCATCCTTATAGTTGGGGTGGGAAATATGCTTCTCATTCTCAGCACAAATTCTACGAAAAATTAGCTAAGAAACACAGAGATGTATTCCTAATAAATAAAGAAGACTTTGATATCTATCCTTATTTATTTTTAGCTGATACACTTATAAGCGATACATCAAGTGTTATTAATGAATTTCTGGCTTTAGGGAAACATGGAATAATTTACGTTTTACCTGAATCTAAATTGAAGCATTCAGATGGAATGGAATCTGTTTCGATAGATCCTAAAGATTGGTTGGAGGGAGCTTTCCAAAAAATGTATAAACCGGAAGACCTACTTGGAGCTGTTGAATCTGCATTAAATCCAACAAAGGAAATGAAAAAGAAATTAATAGAACACCGAGAATATTTTTTTACTGGACTTGATGGGAATTCTGCAAAAAGAGTAAAAACAAAAATTGATAAAATTATGAAAGGGAGAAAATAGATGAAAGCAATAATTTTGGCAGCTGGAAAGGGAACCAGAATGTTCCCACTAACAAAAAACACACCGAAAAGCCTTTTAGATATTGGTCAGGGATTAACATTACTTGAAACACAATTGCATAGTTTACAAGAAGCTGGAATTACAAATATCGTTCTGGTTGTTGGATATAGAGCCGAGCAAATTGAGGCTAAAATTAAAGAATATGAAAAGGATTTTGAGATTTCGATCGTATTTAATCCCTTTTACGATACTTCAAACAATCTAATTTCTGCTTGGATGGCTAAACATCATATGACAGATGAATTCATAACGATAAATGGTGATGATATATTTGATTCGATAGTAATTAAAGACCTGCTAAAAAGCAAAGAAAACATTACGATGGTTACAGATGTGAAAGATGAGTATGATTCTGATGACATGAAGATAGTATCTGTAAATAATCTTGTAAAAAAAGTAAGTAAAAAAGTTCCAATAGAAGAAGCTAATGGCGAATCTGTTGGGATCATAAAATTTTCTGGTCATGGTCCAAAAATATATACCGATACATTAGAAGAGATGATAAGGGATCCTGAAAATTTACAAGTATTCTATCTTAAGGCTATACAGCAGATCATAAATAGAGGATTCCCTGTTCATCAATCAATTTGTAATGAAAAAGATTGGGGAGAAATAGATTTTCATCCTGATCTAAAACTTATTAGACAGTATGTTTCTAAAACAAAGCTGGTTGATAGAATCTTTGAAAAATAATTGATAGGGAAATTCGATGGCAGGAAAAACTAAACTTGTGGGGAAAAACTTAGAGATTGCCCTTAAAATGTTATATGATGTAACTTTAACAATGGAAAAAGCTAAAATTCCATACTGGTTAGAAGGCGGAACTCTATTAGGAATTATTAGAGAAAATAGAATATTACCTTGGGATAATGACATGGACATAAGCATGGAAGAAAAATATAAATTCCGTCTACTCAAAGTAATCATTAGCTTATCTTTCCAAGGATATCGTATAAGTATCAGACATTTTGCAAAGAGTATTGCTCCATTTAAAAAGTTTGAATTCCGCATGCTTAAGGTCCGAAATTATGATGGATTTCTGCGTAAAGGTGATGTTATGCTGGATATTTTTGTTAAACGCCGTATTAAGGATGACATATTTTGGACTGTGGGTGTGAAAACACCTGTATTAAAATCTTCTCCAATTGAATTTTGTGATAATTTGATCTGGCACGAGTTTGAGGGGAAAAAATATATGATCCCTGAAGATTTTGATGGATATCTCACATATCGCTATGGTGATTGGAAAACACCAGTTAAAACTTGGAACTTTAAAAAAGATGATAAGGCAATAGTAGAAAGTAAATAAACTATTTATGCAGTATATAAGATCTGGGAACCTAAACTAAATGGCAATGTACTATTACGCAAATCAGTTATATCAATTATCGTATGCACTCCCATTTTATAAGAAACTTGGTGGTACTATAATTGTAAATAGCATCTCTAAGTACTTCAAATTTCATAATCAGTTAAAAGGAATGGCTGCATTTAATGAGAACACCTTATTAAATACACCTAATATCATCATCCGGAAAAATGGGAATATGCAAGATTTGGAAGGAATAATTCTATCATTCTCAAATCTTTGGATCGAGAGAGACCCTGCAAAGTGTAAAATTATATTTCATGAACATGGAGCAAGTGATAAAAGAATTGGCTCTAATCTTAAAACAAAGCCTTTAGAGAAATTGAAAAATTTTGATTACATTTTCCTTATGAGTCCTAAAAATCAAATTAAAATTAAAGCTTTAGCTGAAAGTTTTGATGAAACAAACTTGGCTGACATCGAAGATAAATTTGTTAAAATTCACAATTTAAGATTTGCAGAATATCTGGAACAAAGTGTAAATAAACAAAGCATTTTAAACAATATTGGGATAAAAGACAGCTCACGTAAAACAGTTCTTTATGCACCCACATGGCGTTTTGGTAGTGGAACTCTCCGTAAATATTTCCATCAATTTGCCCGTGAGATAACAAAAGAATATAACTTAATTATCCGTCCCCATTTTCATGATGCAAAACTTATCCCTCAATATAAACTTTGGGCATTTACTCATAATATTAATAATATCTATTTTTCCAATCCTGCAAATTTAAAAAAGCATGATACATTTACTGATTTTATTGCATCAGACATTCTTCTTAGCGATACATCAGCTGTTCTTTATGAATATCTGATTACAGAAAATCCAATAATAATAATTCATCCAAATTATGGCAGACAAATAGAGATGCCAGACAACTTGAATATAATGAAAAACTCTGTGATTTTCAATAAGCAAGATAATATAAGCAGCTTGATCATACAAGCTTTAGAAGAAAAAAAATATTCTATAAAATATCACAAAATGTATACTGATTGTTTCTACACTCCTAACGAAAACGATGTAGTTGATGCGATCGATTTTATCAATAAATTAAATAACAACATATAGGGAAAAATGAATTTATACTATTTTGCTAATAATATTTATCAATTCTCATATGCAATTCCGATTTATGAGAAAATTGGTGGAACTTTCTTGGTTCGTGATAAAAAATGCTTAACTCAATTTAAATGGGCAATGCGAAAAATGAATAGAGATAATTTGAAAAATGGAATTTTGAATTATCCTAAAGTTAAGTTGATATCTAAAGGTGAACGTCAAAATCTAACAGGGATAATCATTTTTTGCTCTAATAGCATTTCTTTAAAGGAATATCCGAATGCAACAACAATTTTTTTGGAACATGGAACAGGGGACAAAAAATATGGTGGTGCAAAACCCGGTAGAGAAAACCCACTTGATTATGCTGCACAAAAGCTTCTCAGCTATGACTACATTTTTACTTCAGGAGAAAAAAATATCTATCGAATCAAGAACATGGATATAGAGATCGATCCTAAGAAAATTGTTAAAATTGGTGGAACTAGGTTTGATGAAATAATTTGTGGAGAATTATCTAGACAGGTAGAGCAGAAAAGACTAAAAATTAAAGATCTTAAAAGAAAAAATATTCTATATGCACCCACTTGGCTTTTTGGAGATGGTACTTTAGATAAATATGCACATCATTTCATTAAGCAAATTACACGCGAATATAATCTGATCATACGTACACATTATCATGATTACAAGAGAATTATTCAGCTTAAACTTTGGGCAAAGTTACGTGGACTAAAACATGTTTATTTTTCTAATCCTCTAGATCAGATTCGCAATAATACATTCCATGATTTTGTTGTTTCCGATTTGATGATCTCAGATGTTTCGGCAGTGATATATGAATATATCATCATGAATAAGCCGATGATCTTGATTAGTAACGAGACTAAATTCCGACACGATATGCCCGGTAAGATGAATGCAATGAAGTATGCAACAATTTGGAATGGAAAGAGTGACATTAATGATCTTATCAAACAAAGTTTTGCAGATAAAAAGCGAACTGCAAAATATAAGGAACTTCTTGATAATTGCTTCTTTTATAATGATGGAAAATCTGCTGAAAGAGCTGTAGAATTTTTAGAAAGTGTCGAGTAATCTTTTAATTCAAGAAAAAAAAATTAGAGACTTATTTTCCTGTTTTTTATACTAATTATTCACAATGATCTTCTTATTCACATTTACCTGAATAATCCATAATATGATCATATAAACATTAGCAACCCAAATTGTATAAATAAAATAGATGCCTGGTCTAAATACAATCGCCGCAAAGATCAAAACAAAAATATGCGCTGTTGGTCCTATCCAAAACCATAATTTTATTAATAATTGATTCTTTTGAAAATACTGATCTTTTTTAAATACCTCTTTTTTTTTAAGTTTAAATAATTGTAACCTAGAATAACCAAGATAAAGAGCTATAAGGAATTTATCAAAGAAACGTCCTTTTTCATCTTTAATTTCTGCTAACTCATTATTAAATTTTTGATTTGCTTCCCAAGTGGATGTATCCCTTCCTAAGCCATGAGCCATAAATTCACCTCTGTAATAATCAACCAGCATAGCGTGCACAATGTGACTAAGTGAAGCAATAACAAGTAACCACCAATGTGAAATTGGAAATTCTATTGGTACAATTCCTTTATCCAATCCAATTCCCATTCCAATGTAAACAAAAATTCCTATAGTATAATCTGCAAATCCATCTATTATTCTTCCTACTGGAGTTCCATTCTTCTTAAGCCTTGCAATCATTCCATCTACACAATCTAAAACCAAAATAAAGAAGTATAAAATACCTCCCACTAGAAATCCTGTTAGTGTTCCTGTTGAGAAAAATAAAGCACTTATAATGCCAAATAGTATTGCTGTATATGAAACTTGATTCGGTGTGACCGAAGTTCGATATAATAATTTTACGATTACAAAAGCGATAGGCCTAAGAATGTATAAAGTAAGTGTCTCATCAAATATTGCATGCTTTAGAGATTTTTTATAATCTTTAAACATCTGTCTGTTATATTCTTTTAAAGTTGAATTCTTTTTCGCCATTTAAAATCCTTTTTCTGCAATAGTACCATTATGAATGCTTGGATCAAAATCTGGATCCGGAACTTCCCAGTTTCCATAATTAATACTAAGATACTCTTTCACATTTGAGGGAATTTTAACTTCTTTATTTTCCCATATTACTGTATCTAATTTATCAAAGAACTTACTTTCAGAATGTTTTAAGGCATTCATTATTATCCAATGATATTTATCTTTAACTTTATACTTACAAAATAGATCAATATGAAAATTTATCCTAAGTAATCTTTCAAGTGGTGTTTTCAGTTTAATAGAACGATACTTTCCTGGTAACCATTTATTCGATACCATATTTTTTTTTACAAAAAAATATGGAAAAAATTTGTACCTGATTCTCCAAACTTTATCTGCAAAATCACCATATATTCCTAGATCTGCATCATGATCCCATGGTAATAAATCTCCATCGCGAATAATCCCCAAAAGGGTTCCTTCATCCATCCAATAAGGGATATCGTTCTTTTCTAGAATTGTAATAACTCTTAGAATTGATCTTTTCATCCGAGTTCTATATTTTCCGGTTAATTCTATTTTCTTTGTTTTGGATTTTCTTATTCGCTTTTTAGTTGGAACTTTTTTTATTGTTTCATCATCAACTATTGATTTATCATGTATACTACTTATCCAATATTTTTCTTCATTTTCCCAATCACCATATCTCTCCCTTAAATATTGCTTAGCATTAGAAGGTATAGGAAATTTCATATTCATTGCTTCTATTGTCTCAAGTTTATCAAAATAATTGGAATTAACCCATTTACAACTACGTTTATCCACCCATACAAATTTTTTGTCTTTTTTATATTTGAAAGTTATTTTTATTTTTGTTCCAGAATTACGATGTTTACTCCAAGTCTTTAGTATCTTTAATTTAGGGTAATCATTATCAATCCAAATCCTGCCAGATCTATCGATCATTTTTCTAAATCTATAGCTAGGAAAGAATTTCTTTTCTAAATTTACAACATCATGATAATATTCACCAGGTACTGCAATATCAATATTTTTATGCCATCCTAGACTTTTCCCTTCTCTGATAATCCCTAGTAATGTACCGGAGTCTAACCAGAATGGGATATTATTTTTCTTTAATATTTGGTGAATTTTAAGGTATATTTTAGATTTAAGGGGATCTTTACTTTTCATTATTATCTCTATCTAGGTCATCATTTTAAGTTGAGCATTAATCCAGTTAATTGCTCTCTTATTTGCATGACCATCATTAAAGTAAAAAGTACTATTCCGAACATTTTCTATCTGATCAGCAAATGGATGATTATTTATTGAATCAATTATTAATTTGTTTATATTATCATCTTCTGGATTATATTTGAAACCGCATGCAAAAACACTGAATTTCTCTTGAGTTGCCCATTTTGCTTTTTCTAAATCTTTCTTGCTGGTTTTAACTAAGATCAAAGGTTTATCAAAAAATAACCAATCGTACATCAGTGAAGAATTCTCTCCTATTAATAAATCTGCTATAGCAAGATTATTCACTAAACTTATCTCATCAGGATCAATTAAATACACATTATGAATGTTATTATTCTTAATAAATTTCCTAATTATCTTATAATTTTTTACATCATATGGATGCGTTCTTATGAGTAAATTATACTCTGATGTTATTTGAGTACAAAATTTTTTATAAGTTTCAAGTAAAGAACCGTGTCCCTTTTCCCATGTTGGAGCATATAGAATATTTTTTCTTGTTCTATCCTTTATTCCAATTTGTTTTAGAGTGTTTGGAATATCATAATTCTTATTAATAATATCATCTGATCTGAGATGTCCAATTTTTACAACTCGTTTATTAAAATTTCGTAGACCATATGAGTAATATTTATATTTTAAATAATCTTTCTCACCAGAAACAAAATAATAATCATAACGACTAATAGGAAAATTCCTTCCTTTAAAGCTTTTATCTAATCCCATACCATGATAAATTAAAACATTTTTAAATTGTTTTGTCCTTTTCAGATAATACCTTCTGTTTAATGTCATCTCCAAGATCAATCCACTAACTTGATCTGGCAGATCTTTGCGTTTCGAATGAAGGTAAACATTCTCTTTCCCCACTTTATCAAGAAGATTATCGTAATATCTTGGATGAGTTAATATGAATTTCCCACCTATTTCATTATGGATTTTCCATATGTAACTGTACTGGTAATAGGAACGTGCTCGGAAGAATAAATTCGTCATATCAACTTCTTTTTTGTATTCAACCATTGAATTCTCTTTAACCACCAGCGACTAAATGCACAATTTTAATATCATCACAATCACCAATTATCTGTGTTGCAAAAGATTTCTTATTGATGAGTTGACCATTAATTTTAACAATGCAGAGATGAATTAGAAAGTTATTCTCTCTCAATAATTTTTCTACTGTTAATCCTTTCTTCCAAGGTATTTCATTGCTATTCACTTTAATCATAACAACTCCTTTCAGGTTAAATTCGATATAGAATATAAACTGTCAAGATTAATGAATACCTTTTGAATATTCATTCATAATTTCAATTTTGCTGATTCTAAAATTGATTTTTCTATTATTACGTCATTAATAATCCACTCTTTAATTACTTAACTCTCTCAGTTTAGTATTGACAATTAATTAGCTAAAATAGATTTCTTATTGTGTTATAGAATATAAGGAATAAGTAAATTATGATACATAATCTTCTAAGAGACAAAGAGATAATATTAGCTTCAGCTTCACCCCGCCGAAAAGAGATTTTTAAAATGATTGGAATATCCGCTCTACAAATGCCGGCTCATATTAAGGAAGAAACTTTCAGCAACAATCCCAGAAAACTTGTAACCACACATGCCCGAAACAAAGCACTGGCAATAAGAAAAATTGTAGATAATGATTATCTGATTGTTGGTAGCGATACCGTTGTTTTTCAAAAATCTGAGATTTTGGAGAAACCAGAAAATAAACATCAGGCCGCAGAATTTCTTACTCGTCTTTCTGGAACTTATCATTACGTATATTCTGGTGTAGCTATATCATACAAGAATCAGGTTTATTCCAATTATGAAAGAACAAAAGTATTTTTTAGAAATCTCAGTGCATATGAGATCGAAGAATATATTAATACAAATGAGCCAATGGATAAAGCCGGTGCTTATGGAATTCAGGGAATGGGAAGCCAATTTGTGAAGAAAATATCCGGTTGTTATTTTAATGTGATGGGATTCCCCGTATATTGCTTTTATAAATTATTAAAGGAAGTATTATGAAGAAAATATTAATAAAGAATCCAAGCATTATTGCCACTATGAACGACAAAATGGAAGAATGGAGTGGTGGGCATATTTTAATTGAAGAAGACAAAATTGTTTCTATTGGAAAGCAACCTTATACAGGTGTTTTTGATGAGGAGATTGATGCTTCAGGAATGGTTGTTCTTCCTGGTTTTATAAATACCCATCACCATTTATTTCAATCTTTAACTAGGAACATACCGAGGATGCAGGATGAGGAGTTGTTCCCCTGGTTGGTAGATCATTATGAAGTGTGGCGCGAAGTTAATGATGAAGCAATATTTACAAGTGCAAAAACCGGACTTGTAGAGATGATGCTAAGTGGAGTTTCAACCAGCTCAGACCATCTTTACCTCTTCCCATCAAAATGCAATAATGAACTCATTGATATTGAAATTAAAGCTGCACAGGAACTTGGAATTCGTTTTCAACCAACACGAGGATCAATGTCATTAAGCAAAAAAGACGGTGGGCTTCCTCCAGACGATGTAGTTCAAACTGAAGAAGAGATCATGAAGGATTCTTTACGATTGATAGATAAATATCACGATCCAAATGATGGAGCGATGATTAGAATTTCTCTCGCTCCCTGTTCCCCTTTCTCTGTAACTTCAAAATTAATGAAACAAACAGCAGAACTTGCGAAAGAGAAGAACTTAATGTTCCATACACATTTAGCAGAAACTATTGATGAAGAGAATTTTTGCATAGAAAAATTTGGTGACAGACCGGCAGCATATCTAGAATCACTCGGTTGGATAAGTGGAAATTGCTGGGTGGCTCATGCTGTTCATCTATCTGATGAGGAAGTTAGTAAAATGGGGAAATGCGGAATGGGAATTTCACATTGTCCATCATCTAATATGCGTCTTGGTTCAGGAATTGCCAGAATTAAGGAGATGTTAAATGCAGGAGTTTCAGTGAGTTTAGGTGTAGATGGTTCAGCCTCAAATGATTCCAGCAATATGCTTTCTGAGATCAGGCAAGCAATGCTGTTAAGCCGATTACGAGAATCTGAATTCTGGTTAACTGCCAGAGAAGTACTGCGCATTGCAACACGAGGTGGAGCTGCGGCTCTGGGCAGAAATGATATAGGAGAATTAACAGTTGGAAAACAAGCAGATATAGCTATATTTTCACAAAATCATTTAGAATATGCAGGTTCACTTTCAGATCCGTTGGCAGCACTTGTTTTTACACAAAGAATGCGACCGATAGATCATTTAATAATAAACGGCATTCCCCAAATTAAAAATGGTGAGACAAATATTGATACTGAGCAGTTAATTATTAATCATAATAGAATTAGTGCTGAACTCATTAGTAGAGCACAGCAAAATACTGGAATAAATTTTTTAAGATCAGAGTAATAATGAAGTTATTTTACAATGCACAATTTCATACAATGAAATGCGAAGGTGATATTGTTTCAGCAGTGTTAGTGGATGATAAAGGAATTATTAGAGATACATTTGCTAGAATTCCTAAAATTGATAATGTTGAAAAAATTGATCTGAATAGCAATTTCGTTTATCCAGGATTTATTGATACTCACACTCACTCATTTGAGGGTGGACTTTACAGTTTAAATGCAAATCTAGAAAATGTTACATGTTTGAATGACGTTTTTGAAATATTATCCGAAACAAAACCAGTTAGTGGAAAGATCTTTGCTTTTCATTTTGATGAGAATAACATAAAAGAAAAAAGATTCCCATCAATTGATGAACTTGATAAGATATTTCCCAACACTCCACTCATCCTGAGACGCGTTGATGGACACAGTTGTATAATCAATTCCAAGGCAGCAAAAATGATAGACTGGAAGGAACCTCTTCCCCATGATTTTGATGGTTATCTTTTTGGAAGAACGAATGGGCAAGCATCAAATTGGTTTCATAGAGAGTTATCTGATGGGGCAATTCTGCAATCATATCAGCAAGCGGCAAATATTGCCCTAAAGAATGGTCATACTGCAGTCCACACAATGATCGGAGATGCTTATTCTGATGTTAAACATTACAAATTTATCAATGAAAATCTACATCAGTTTTCAATAGAATTTATTTTGTATCCACAGATCACAGATGTTAATATTGCCTTAGAAATTGGAACCAAAAGAATTGGAGGATGCATTCTAGCTGATGGTTCTTTTGGCTCATATTCAGCAGCCTTATCAGAACCTTATTCCGATAAACCAGAAACAACAGGAATCTTGTATCGTTCTGATGAATTCTGGCAAAATTTTGTTAAGAAGGCTCACGAAAATGATCTGCAAGTTGCTATCCATTGTATTGGTGATGCGGCAATAACACAAATTCTCAACTGCTATGAAACTGTTCAAGAAGAGAACCAAAAGGATCTTAAACATATGATCATCCACAATGAGCTCACTTCTGATGAAATGCTGGATAGAATGGCAAACGCAAATGTGAGTGCTGCTATGCAACCGATGTTCGATAGATTGTGGGCAGGTAGTAAGGGATTATATGAGAAGCGTTTGGGAATGGATAGAACATCCAGAACAACAAGGCTGGCTTCAGTTTATAATAGGAACATATTGCTTACCGGTGGTTCTGACTGGTATATTACAGATATGAATGCGTTAATGGGAATTGATGCCGCAACCAGAATTCATAATGAGAAAGAGCAACTCTCTGCTTACCAGGCAATTGAAATTTACACAAAAAATGCAGCAATTCTTTCCGGTGATCAAGATAGATTCGGCACAATTGAAAAAGGAAAATTAGCTAATTTTGTATGTTTGGAAGAGAACATTTTAGAGAGTAGATCTATCAAAGATATTAAGATTAACTCTATGATCGTTGAAGGAATGCAAAATAAGTTCTAATTCTACATGTAAGTATTTCTAATAAAAAGTTATTGTGTACATTTCAAGTGGTGCAGCATACATATGTTATGGGTATATAATTAAAAAGGATTTAAATGAGTAGAAAAAAGAGAAAAAGATTGATTATATTATCATTATTCATTGTTCTGATTATATCAAGTTATATTATTCTAAAAAAGTATAACTATTTTCAGGAAAATTTTATTAAAATTGATAAAAAGAAATATCTAAGAGTCAAACCAACTATGTTCGATGAAATAGAAATTGATTTATACATAAACGATGAAATAGAAATTGAATATATATGGATTTACTCTAATTCTTGGGGAAATGAGAAAATGCAATATGAAAATTACAGGAATTTATTCACTCGGATAGTTAAACATGATAAGGCTATTAGAGAAGATATGATAGATTTTATCTCACACTTAAAACAGTGTGTTAAAATAAAAAAGATTAATGTACGCGAAAATGTGAACAACTGGTATAGGTTAATAATTAGAGCAGATAGAAGAGGTTTTATCTCTAGTTCATTTAGTAAACTAATCATTTCTGAGAATCATTATAATAATTACAGGTTTTTAATCAATCTTGAAAATTCAGGATATGAATTAAATATAAAATATATGTATGAAGACAATCAAGGAATAATAAATTATTATGAAAATAATCATGGGCAAGAAATAACACAATTATCCCAATATTCAGAAAATGTTTCAAATTATATAACTTACATGCTTGATAATTTCAATTTTCTAAATATCAAGAATCCCACAAGAAGATCAAATAGTGTTAAACTCGGTGCAAATGCAGGTGAAATGAAAATAGAAATTGAAGACATTAATGGAAACGAAGTATCAAATGAGTATAGATTTAAAATGGCCTTGTGGTCTGAATATGATTTTTCGAATTGTTTTCATTATTTATTTAACTTTGCACAATATAATACAATTTCAAGAGATGTTATTAATGATTAAAATACCCATAACAAGCGTATCTGCGGGTGGGTTTATTATTCTTTTCGGCTTGAATCTTACGATTCAAACCTTGTTTTATTTGTTTCCGGTCGTGATCGTTCCGATCCCGCCGCACACGCCAAACAT
>CAXCCM010000014.1:0-19022 GCA_963981005.1 uncultured bacterium
ACAAAAGCCCGATTATAAATCAATTTAATCGGGCTTTTGCTTTGGGGATTAATATATAATATTAGCTTAAGAGAAGCAGAAGATCTTCTATACTATTTTTTGTGAATTCAATATCTGCACACTCTCTATAAAATTCTTTTCGATGATCCCATAATTTATAAAGTTCATCTTCACCTCTATCAAGAACTAAAGGACGATAAGAATTAAGGATCCTTGATCTAATTATCTTCCAGGAAGGATTTAGCCAAATAGTTTTTCTAGTTTTAATGAAATCTCTATTTTCTTTTAATTCTACAATCCCGCCACCTGTCGATATTATACCGGGTTTATTCCAACTATTAAGGATAGAAGATTCTAATTCACGGAAAGTATTCTCACCTTTAAGCTTGAAAATATCATTAACATCAAGCTCAGCTTTCCTTTCAATTTCACGATCCAGATCATGAAACTCCAAATTCAATGTTTTTGCTAATTTTTCACCAATATATGTCTTACCTACTCCCATAAAACCGATAATGAATATTTGTTCATCTTTCTTAAAAAATGTTTCTTTAAATTCTGTCATAACTTTCTCCTTCTACATAAAAAAAGAAGACCGGTATTTTACCGGTCTATCTTTTTACTTATTTTAGAAAAAAATGATTTCGTTATTCATCTTCCTTTTTATCTTCTACAACTTCAGTGTTTTCTTCAACTTTTTCATCAAGTTTTTCTTCTGGTACTTCATCTTGCTTGATTTCAGTTTCAACTACTTCCTCTACAATTACTTCAGGTTTCACTTCTTCTGTAGATTCTTCAGCTTTTATCTCTTCAGCAGGTTCTTCAGTTTTAACTTCTTTTTTTTCTTCAACCAGATTCTCTTTAAGAGCTTTTCTTTTCTCAGATTTTTGATTTACTCTTTCTTGATGTTCTTCAACAAATTCGTTGAATTCATTTTTATCGCGAGCAAAGAAATAAGCTTTAACACTCAAGATCAATCGTCTGTTTTCCAGATCAAGCTCAATAACTTTAAGTGGTAATTCTTCATTTACTTCAAAAGCCATTCCAGCTTTCTTAAGCCCAGGAATTGCAAGATGAGATAGAGGGATAAATCCTTCGACAGTATTCTCATCAACTAAAACATCTACCAATACACCTTTAGCAATAATCTTAACAATTTTTGCCTTAACTTCTGTATTTATTGGAAGCTTCTGATCAAGATTATCCCAAGGATCGGTATGAAGCTGCTTAATACCTAGAGCGATTCTATGTAATGTCTTATCTATTGAAAGAACCTTCACATCAACTTCATCACCTTTCTTCAAAACTTCTTTTGGATGATAAATACGCTTTGTCCAGGAAATATCAGAGATGTGGATCAAGCCTTCAATATCTTCTTCGATCTCGATAAAAACACCAAATGGAGTTATGCTTTTAACAACACCTTTGATCTGTGTCCCAACAGGATATCTATCTTCGATAGTAAGCCATGGATTTGCTTCCATCTGTTTAACACCAAGAGAAATTCTTCTTTCTTCTTTAGAAGTTGAAAGAACTATAGCTTTTATAGAATCTCCTTTTTTAAACATTTGCTTTGGATGCTTTATTTTCTTTGTCCAGCTCATTTCTGACACATGTACAAGACCTTCAACGCCAGATTCCAATTCTACAAAAGCACCATAGTTTGTAATATTTACAACTTTACCGGAAACAATAGTTCCTTCCGGATATTTAGTTTCTATATTTTCCCATGGATGTGGAACAAGCTGCTTTAAGCCTAATGAAACTTTTTCATTTTCTATATCAAATTTTAATACTTTTACTTTAACTTTATCTCCAATATTCAACATATCGGAAGGATGTTTGATATGACCCCAGCTCATATCTGTAATATGAAGCAGACCATCTATTCCACCAAGATCAATAAAAGCACCGTAATCAGTAATATTTCTAACTTCTCCATCTAGTTCTGCACCTTCGGAGATCTCTTCTTTAAGACCATTCAAGCGTGATTGCTGCTCTTCAATAAGAACTTGCTTTCTAGAAACAATAATGTTCCTACGTTCTTTATCAATTTTAATGATCTTGAATTCACTTTCTTTTCCGATGAATTGATCTAAATTAGGAATTGGTTTTGTGGAAATTTGTGAACCTGGTAAAAATGCTTCAAGATTATCAAGATCGATTATCATTCCGCCCTTAACTCTTCGTCTCAGTATTCCAGTAACAGATTCATTAGCTTCCATTGTTTTTTCAAGTTTTTCTAGGTTTAAATAAAAATCTGCTTTTTTCTTTGATAATCTAAGTCTGCCAATTCCATCTTCAACAGAATCAATAAAAACTTTTATCTTACTGCCAACTTCCGGTAAATTAGAATTAGAGAATTCACGAATTGATATTGCACTTTCAGATTTGAAGCCAATATCAACAAGTACTGAGCGTTCATCAACACTCACCACAATACCTTCAACAATTTTGCCCTGCTCAAATTTTTTGAAATGTTCATCAAGTAAAGATTCCATATCCATTTCATCTTTCCCTGATTCGTTTGTTTCTTCTTTTTTTACTTCCTCTTCTACTACTTCGTTAGATTCTTCTTTAACTTCAGATTGTACATCATCTGTTTTTTCGATAGTTTCAACACCTTCTAAAACTTCATCTTTTTGATCGTTAACAAACATTAATCCTCCTTGAAACCAGGAATATCCTCGATATTATCGACTTTATTAATACTCCCTATACACTCTAAGATTTTATTGTATACTTCTACAATCACCCAATCTGGGGTAGAAGCACCAGCTGTTAAGCCAATATCCTGCTTATCGTTGAGCCATTTTTTATCAATTTCTCCAGCCACTTCAATATGATAGGTCTTTACAAAACTTTCACAGATTTTGGCAAGCATTTTTGTATTTGAACTATTTTTACCGCCCACAACTATCATTACATCACTCTCTTTTGCAAGAGCTAAAGTAGAATTTTGTCTAATAGTTGTAGCGTTGCAGATCGTGTTTATAACACGCACTTCATGACTTTGTGGCACTATTTTTTTTACAAGTTCCTGAAGATCTTCTACTCGTCTAGTCGTTTGCGAAATAATTCCAACTTTTTTAAATTGTTTATCTGCAAGTTCACTTGCGTTTGCAACTATCATTACTTCCTTATCTACATATGATCGCAGGGCTTTAACTTCGGGATGATTGCGATCTCCCATAATTATTAATTCATAACCATCTTCAGAAAGTGATTTTGCATAATCCTGAGTTTTAGAAACATAAGGACAAGTTGCATTAATTATTTCTATATTATTTTGTTCTAATTTATTCAGAATTTCTTTCTTTACACCATGCGATCTGATGATGGTTGGTCTTCCCTCTATTTCTTCTAATTTATCAACTTTAATTATGTTTTCTTGCTCAAGTTTTGCAACCATTTGCGGATTATGAATGATTGGCCCCAGAGTTACTATTTCATGATTATCTTTAGAAGTCTTTAAGGCAACCTTAATAGCTCTTTTCACGCCAAAACAAAATCCGGAATTTTTTGCAATTCTAACACTCATTTTCCAAATCCCTGATTTTTTTCATAGAAAATTCAGCTATCTCACGATAAGTGTCTGTCTTCTTTTTTGTTTGTTCAAACTGAGATGTCTTAATCTTTTTCCCAATTACTATATTCAAGCTTTCCTTTCTTAATAATGATTTAAACATACTAGATGGATATTTTATAAAAACTGGAACAATATCTTTCTGAGTTTCAAAAGCGATCTTTCCAATACCAGCTTTTACATTAGTAGATTTTCTTGTTCCTTCTGGGAACATCATCAGAGAATAACCATCAGATAAGGCTTTTTGTGCTGTTTTAATTGCAGTTCTATCTATCCTCCCACGACGAATTGGAATTGCATTTAAATTACGAAGTATCACTCCTAATAATGGGTTATGAAATAACTCGTATTTAGCCAAAACAAATATTTCTTTTTTAAATATAGATCCAATAAAGGGAGGATCTAAAGCACTAATATGATTTGGGGCAATAATTGAACTTTTTATACTTTCCATTCTGTCCACGTTTATGATTTTATAGTTCCAGAAAACAATCATAATTGCACGAACTAGCTTTGTTACAAATCGATAAAATAAAGTCATTTTTTATCCTCTTTGATATTATTTAAAATAAACTTAACCTGCTCATCAATTGTCATTATACTGTTATCTACCGGTATCGCATCTTCCGCTTGCACCAGTGGTGAAATGTCACGAGTTGAATCATTTTTATCTCGCCAGATCATCTCTTTTTCGATCTCTTCTAACGATATATTCTCACCTTTTTCATTAGCCTCTTTCCATCTTCTTAAGGCTCGTGTTCTTGCATCGGCAATCATAAAGAATTTAAAATCGGCATTTGGGAAAACAACTGTTCCAATATCTCTACCATCCATAATAACACCGCCATTCTCGCCCATCTTCCTTTGCAATTCAACCATCTTTCTTCTAACAATTCCAATCACAGCAATTTGGGAAGATAATTTTGTACTATCTGCTTCTCGAATCCTCTCAGAGACATCTTCCCCATTCAAGTAAATTCTATTTCCTTCTTCTGCGTATTCAATTTTTATACTAATTTCATCAAGCATCTTTTGTAGAGCAACTTCATCATCCATACGAACATTTTGAAGAAGAGTACACAGACCGGAAGCTCTGTACATTGCCCCTGTATCAATATAGATATATTTTAATTTTTTTGCCAGTTGTTTAGCTGTTGTACTTTTGCCAGAAGCAGCTGGACCATCGATTGCTATCACATATTTTTCATTCATTATTAATCCTTAAAAATTATAAACTAAACTAAAGGTATTATCTTCAAATTTAAGACGAATCTTATTTTTTTTCTCTTCAAAATCATAAAGATGAGCATCGATATAGGCATCAATTGCAGAGAGAAAAATAACCATTCCGATCCAAAAAAAATCGCTTTGCCTTTTTTCATAATAGTTCACATACTCATTGTAATCTGATTCAAATAATGAGATTTTATATTTATCGTAATATTTTTCGGCTTCAAAATGATGATATGCAGCAAGCCCAATGAGACTTCCCTCAACTGCAAGAATGAACCCTGACTTCATTATCTTCCCATTATAAAACTGACCTCCACCAGGAATAAAACATGATAGTGCAGCTGCTTTCAGGGGATATTTTTTAACTGCTACCTCTTCGGCAAATAGAGAAGTTAAAACAAATATCAAAACGAATATAAACAATATTTTATGCATTCTTAATCTTCTCTTTTAGAGTTTGGAAGAACAATGGGATCATTATCTCGTGATGCCCAATAAAATAGTAACCCTTCCCCCCACTTAATGTAGGGCGATGAACAATATTTGTTCTGGGTCTGTAGTGCATATTCATATCAAAAACTGCTGTGTAAAAATTATTTAGTGGATAACCAAGATTACGCACAACTGTAACAGCTTTTAGAAAAACTTCCGGCATTATTACTGCAGAACCAAAATTCAGGAAGACACCACCATCGTTAAGCTCAATAAGATTATTACAAAGGATTCTGAAATCTCGCATCGAGCAATCTCCAATAGCTGCTCCATCAGCAGTTTCATGTTGATGAACAATATCTGTTCCCAATGCCACATGAACAGTAAAAGGAATTCCCAATTTATAGGCGTTAGCAAAAAGTGACAGATGATTATTTTCTGCATTTTTCTCTATCAAAACTTTGCCGATCGCTTCACCGTAACCAAATTTTTTATTTGCAGAACTTATTATTCTATTGATACCATCACAAGTCTCGGTTGCCATTCCAAATTCACCAGTTTCTAGTGCAACGGCAACATCTTCAGATGTTTCACCAAACTTTGCGATTTCATAATCATGAATAACAACAGAACCATTTGAAGCTAAGCCCGTAATCACACCTAACTCCATCATCTCAATGATATTTGGAGCTAACCCACATTTGATAACATGTCCACCCAACGCTACTATTATTGGTTTTTCATTTTTATAAGCTTGAACACATCTATCTAATAGTTCATTGAATTCTTCTGCTTTTAATATCTTTGGTAATGACTTTGTAAATTCTTTAAAACTGTTCAATGAAGGCTTAGAAAAGTTCCCCTTTTTAACTAAACTTGATCTAGATATGATCGAATTTTTATTAAGGTTAGATAGATCGATCTCTGCAAATTTACTCATAATCACTCCATTTTCATATCGAGTTTTTCCGCAAATTCATTTTTAAATTCAGCATAACTCCCATTCAAAATTGCCTCTCTTGCTTTGGTTACAAGATCAAGGTAAAAATGCAAACTATGTATGGATGCTAATCTCATTGCCAGCAACTCATTAACATTGAATAAATGTCGAATATAGGAACGTGAATGATTTCGGCAAGTATAACATTTGCAATTTTCATCTATAGGTGCAAAATCCTCTTTGTATCTAGCAGATTTAATTATCATTTTGCCATTCCATGTAAAGATGGTTCCCTTTCGTGCATTTCTGGTAGGCATCACACAATCGAACATATCAACGCCATTCTCTATATTTATCAGCAAATCACCCGGAGTTCCAACTCCCATTAAATATCTTGGTTTTTCTAGTGGCAATACATTGTTAAGAAATTTGGTAATCCTGAACATGTCTTCTTTTTTTTCACCAACAGCCAATCCGCCAATTGAGTAACCCGGAAAATCCATCTCTATCAGTTTTTTTGCACTTTCTTCACGCAGGTCTTCATAAACACCTCCCTGCACAATTCCAAATAAAGCTTGCTGTTCTGTATTTTTATGAGCTTCCTTCCCTCTGGCTGCCCAATCTAAAGTTGTCTTAAGTGAATCTGCTACATATTTTTTTGTGGCAGGATGAGGTGGACATTCATCAAAAGACATAATGATATCGGCACCAATTGCATTTTGAACTTCCATTACTTTCTCGGGAGTGAACATGTGGTAGCTTCCATCAATATGAGATTGGAATCGAACACCTTCTGGAGTAATTTTACGCAAACCAGCTAAACTCATCACTTGGAAACCACCACTATCTGTAAGGATCGGTTTATTCCAACCCATAAATTTATGTAATCCACCTGCTTTTTTAATTAGTTCATGTCCGGGTCGCAGATAAAGATGGTATGTATTTCCTAATATTATTTGTGCTTTTATGTTATGTAGATCTTGGGGATCTAAGGTCTTCACAGTTGCTCGCGTACCCACCGGCATGAATATTGGAGTTTTAATCTCTCCGTGCGGAGTTTGCAAAACACCAGCTCTTGCATTATTACTTTTTGCTTCAATTTTAAAATCGAAAATATTAACCTCCATTCTCGATCTGTTCTTGATTTGCTTTTATTGAACTAGAGCGGCTGAATAATCTGCTGATATCATTCCAGAAAGCAAAAACCATTAGGAACATTAATACGAAGAGTCCCATATTTTGTAATACTATTTGAATTTTTATACTTAAAGGTTTTTTTCTGATTCCTTCTATAAAACAGAAGAAAATATGACCACCATCCAAAATTGGAATTGGAAGCAGATTCATGATCATTAAGATCAAACTTATTGCAGCAATAAAAGAAAGAATGCTGTCAATTCCCTTATCGGCAGTTTGTGCAGACATAGCATATATCATCACCGGGCCACCAAGATTGTTCTTAATTGCACCTGGATTTGTGATCAATTTATACAGCATTGCATAATTCAAATATACAAAATTTATAGTTCCCAAAGTACCGTACTTAACTGATTCAAAGAGGCTATATCGCTCAATATATTTAACCGGCATATATTGCGTGATACCAATAATTCTGTTATTATCTAGAATATTTTCTTCTGGCTCTAAAGATTTCTCGAAGATATCATCACCACGTTTTATCTTTAAAGTAATGGCATCATTTTCGTTTGTAGTAATAGCTGTACGCATTTCATACCAATTTTTCACATCTGTTCCATCTACTGATAATATTTCATCCTGTTCCATTAAACCAGCTTTATAAGCAGCCATTCCTGGTGCAACTTCTCCAATAACAGCTGGAACAAAAGGTAATATTTCTGTTACCCATATTCTTGGTTCGATCTCATCATTAGGAATTAAGATCTCTTGATCATTTCGCTGAATAAGAAATGTATTTTCTCCATCAATATTCATATTTTGAATGATCTGCGTCCAACCGTTAACATCTTTATCATTCACTTGTAAAATTGTATCTTTTTCTTGAACAAATTCAGAATAATTTGCACTAACTTCTCCCACAATTGGAAGCTGATCTTCGAATTGCCTTCCAATAGCAAAAGTAAGAATGAAAATAAGCAACGCTAAAATTAAATTTGCAAAAGGTCCGGCAAAAGCAATAATTGCACGTTGCCACCAGGTTTTTGTTTTAAATGAATTCTCAGAATTTTCTACTTCCTCATCTGGATTTTCACCTTTCATTTTTAAATATCCGCCAAGCGGGATCAAGGAAATTCTATATTCAGTTTTTCCTTTTTTAAATGATAGTAATTTAGGACCAAACCCAATTGAGAATTTTTCTACTTCTACATTGAATATTCTAGCTGCAATAAAATGTCCTAATTCATGAACAGTAACCAATACTCCTAAAGCTATAATAGCGCCAATTATATTAAACATATAACTCCCTCAATTATTTATATTAATATTCAAATCCTTTCAAAATGCTTTGTAGGTCAAGTTTTTTGCTTGATTCCCGAATTTATTTGACATATTTAGTACTTGTTGCAAAAGAGCAAAAAAAATTGGAAAATAAATTATGAAAAAAGTTGTTGTATTTGTACTTGTTCTTTTAGTTATGTTGGCTTGTAGTAAGCAACAAAAGGAAGTAGAAGAGGTTGATCCATTTATTTATAAACAAGGTATTTTAGAAGAGGGTGAAACCCTTGCAAATGCACTTTTAGATGAAGGGATAGAAAATGGTCTTGTTTATAAACTTGTAAATCAATTAGATTCACTTTACGATCTCAGGCGTGCACATCCTAATGATAGTTTTATGGTGAAGTTAGACACATTGAACATCCTACATGAATTAAGTTTTAGACCAAACCAGATCTATAACTACCGAATAATTAGAGATACCTCCAATGTTTACTTTGCACAAATAGATACGCTAAAATTATTTAAAGAAGTTGCTGTTTCCGAAGGTGAGATTGAATCTTCATTATGGCAGGGAATGAGTGCCGAAGGAATTGATGCAGCCACCATTGTGATGTTCACACAAATCTTCCAATGGGATATAGATTTTTTCATCGATCCTCAAAAAGGGGATAAATTTTATGTTGTATACGAAAAAAATATGGATAACAATGGCAAGTTTGTGAAATCTGGAAACATATTGGCCGCAAGATATTCCAGCAGAAATTATAGTGATACGGCCTATAGATATACCAATAAAAAAGATGAAACCAGATACTATGACAATAAAGGTAAATGTATTCAAAAAGCATTTCTTAAATCTCCTTTAAATTACAGAAGAATCTCATCATATTTTGGAACGCGAACACATCCAATTACAAAAAAGAAAAGTACTCATAATGGTGTTGATTACGCTGCAGCTAGAGGAACACCGGTAGAGGCAACAGCAAGTGGTGTGGTAACAAAGGCAAGTTGGAACAAAAGGCACACAGGAGAAACCGTTAAAATCCGTCATCCAAAAGGGTATGTAACATTGTATGGTCATTTGAGTAAATACGGAAAATTTAAAGTGGGAGACAGAGTTCAACAACACGATATTATTGGATATGTTGGATCAACCGGTCGCTCTACGGGTCCGCACCTGCATTACACTATCTATCATCACGGCAAAGCTATCAATCCATTGAAGTTAAAGAATGTGGCGGGACCTTCCATTCCAAAAGATGAGATGGGTAATTTTCTATCTTCAATTGAAAGTTTACAAAGATATTTCATCTCAGGTTCATCAACAGTTCCTAACAATTAGTATCAATGCGCATATACTTATAATTTATGCCTAAATTATGATTGACACAATAAGGCAAAGTAGATGTTTTTGGAAAGAATTATTATAAAGAAGTAACTAAAATAATAAAAAGGAGAAGTATATGAAATTAAACTATGCTAAAACGGGATTAATCCTGTTTTTAATGGTTTTTAGTTTCTTGCTGATTCCAAACCCTTCACATGCCGCAGTGGATACATCAAGCTATATTGTAGAAAACCTTAAAGCTGATGATATTCCTGATGATGATGGGGGCGGTTTGGTACTGAGCTGGAAACCTTTACCAAAAGAGAAAAGAATTATTGAATACCGAATATATCGTGGTGTTTCACCTGATTCTCTTTTCTACCATGGCAAGGTTGATGTTAATGTTAAAACAGGTGTTGCCGGAGACGTAATGTTCTTTTATGATTCCGGATACAACCGCTTTGTTGACATTCAATCACCAGGAAAATTAAAAAGAGAAAAACAGCAGTCGGATGAAAGTCCAATTTTTGGACGTTTACCTAGAGACATAGAAGTAACGGGGCCTCAACTTGCAAATTATAGGCTTCTAGGAGTTATTCCTGAGAAGAATTTCCTTTATAAAAACACAAAAGTTGAGATAACAGGAGATGAAGAGACAGAAGTTTATGCTGGCTTAAAGTTACGTCATTTTTCTGGCATTTACAAAAAACTCCGAGCTGATAAAGAATATTATTATACAGTAATTGCTGTAACAGAATCACGAAGATACATGCCTTATGCAGAGCCAGTAGTTGGTACTCCAATAGATAATTCACCAGAGAAGATACAACAATTATACTCTGTTTATATAGAAGATGAAACTCGTTTACAATTTGAATGGGTAAGATCATTATTTACAAGTGATCAAACAAATCATAGTTTATACTTGGTTAATAAAAAAGATCTTGATAAATTCAATAATTATATTGAAGAGCAGAAACAAGCAGAAATAGATTCTGAATTTGAAACAACTTTAGAAAACCCTGCACAACTTATTTTCCAAAGATATTGTGGTTATCCTTATACACCAGATAATACTGTTGCAGTAGATATTGTAGGCGGTAAGATAATTAGTGAAAAACATGAGATCGATGTTGAAGTTGGGAATATTGAAGATTACGTTGCAGTATTTTCATTACAAGATAGAGCAGGATATGAAACCTTCTCAGATATAAGTACTTTCGAGATCACAAACTCTTCTAATCTTCCTACTTTAGCTGAATGGACAGTTGAAGATAGAAAGAATGATAAGGGTGATTATAATTCAATTAATTGGGACAGACCTACTGTATTCTTAACTAATTGTACATACCTAAATGATGATAAAACAAAGATTCTTGTGAACTATGGTGTTTATAAGAATGTAAAATATGATAAGATTAAAAATATCTATTTCACAGTTTTTGATGATTCCGGTAAAGAAATTACTACAATTAATGAGTTTTATCAGGATAGCAAATTAAAGATCAAACTTGAAAAGCCATCAAACAAAATTTCTTTTGAAATGAAAATTGTTGCTAATGGGCCTACTGGTGAAGATCAAATATTCACTCAGGATCTTATCTTTAACAAAGACGTGAAATCTCTGCTGCCTGGAGAATTATACCTTAATGGTGAAGAGGTGAATAAATACACTTACTCTGTTTATAAAAACAATTACTCAAACGAAGAATGGAGACTTTCTAAGAATACAATGGGATCTCAAAGAGGAATTGTTGATAATGTAAGTTATAGAAGCACTACTTTTAAAGGTGTTAGTAAATTTGATGCAGAGAAAAAATTATTCCTAGTTTCTCCAACATTTTCGGTTAGAATGGATGATGAACTTGAAAATTCTATTATGACAAATCTTTATGCTGAAGAAGTTACAAAATCTATTGATGAGTATAATAAGGAGATTGCAGATTATACAGCTTCAAAAGACACATTAGAAACTGAAGCTGAACTAGCAAATGCTGATGCTGCAATCGAATTTTATCAAGCTCAGATCGATCTTACAGAGAATGATCCAATCCTGCAAAAAGCTGCTACTTTTAAAAATAATAAATCAAGACTTAAATTTTTAGAAAAAGTAAAAAGTGTTGCGGCACGTTCTTTCAAGTATAAAATGGTTAAAACAGATGGGAAGGCTCACTTCGCGATTTCTGATACTTACTTTACAGAAGAAATAGCAAAATTACCATTTGATGAATCTGTAAGAGAGACATATACAACCCTTGGAAAAGATCATTTTTACCCACAACCAAACTGGTTCCAAGCCGATAAATTACCAGCTCTTATCGCTACGCTAATTTTCGGTTTCATGGTTTTCTTCATGATAAGACAAGCAAAAAGTGGAAAAGAACTTTATATCAGACCTATTGCAGGTATTGATGAAATTGATAATGCTATTGGACGCGCAACTGAGATGGGAAAACCGATCCTGTTCGTTCCTGGTCTTTCTGGAATTACGGATGTGGCAACGTTGGCTGGTCTTTCTATATTGGGTCGTGTTGCTAAAAAAGCTGCCGAATATGATACAAAGATATTGGTTCCTGTTCGTGATTACATTGTACTTCCAATTGCACAGGAAGTTGTAAAAGAAGCACATTATGAAGCTGGACGTCCAGACTCTCATGACAAGAACAGTGTATTCTTTATTACAACAGCTCAATTTGCATTTGTTGCTGGTGTAAATGGTGTGATGATCCGTGAGAAAACTGCTACAAATTTCTATATGGGAATGTTCTGGGCAGAAGCACTTATTATGACAGAAACTGGAAGTTCAACCGGAGCTATTCAGATAGCTGGTACCGATGCTGTTACACAGATTCCTTTCTTTATTACAACTTGCGACTACACACTTATTGGAGAAGAATTATATGCTGCTTCAGCTTATCTTGCACGTGAACCGCTGCAACTAGGAACCCTGAAAGCAGTTGATTATACTAAATTTGTTATATTGGCGTTTGTAATTGTCGGAACTTTGCTATCAACGGTTCAAGCCACGTTCCTGATAAATGCATTCCCGGAAAAATAGGAGGATAGATGAAACGACAAATTCCTTTAATAATAATCATGACCCTGGGATTTATGTTTGTAGCACATTCATTTATCCCGCATAAAGTATCGGTTGATTTCTTCGATTGGTTTCAAGATTGGGCTAAAGCCATTTCACCATTTGCGGTATCACTCGGTATTATGAGTTTATTCATGGTTCATGGAACCAAGATCAAACGCAAAGTTCCTAACTGGCAATATAGCGTAATAACTTTAACCGGCCTTGTATTTACTGCATTTGCAGGATTTGTATGGGGAACACAATCCGGTACACCATATATGTGGTTGTTCGAAAATGTTCAAATGCCTATGAGTGCGACAATGTTTGCTCTACTTGCATTCTATATAGCATCTGCTGCATACAAAGCTTTCCGTGCTAGATCTGCCGAAGCTACAGTTCTTCTTATTGCAGCAGTAATCGTAATGCTGGGTCAGGTTCCACTGGGAGCCATGATCTCAAAATGGATCCCGGAAGCATCCACATGGATACTTAATGTACCTAACCTTGCTGCAAAACGCGCTATTATGATAGGTGTGGGACTTGGTATTACAGCAACCTCACTTAAGATCTTGCTTGGAATAGAAAGAACTTATCTGGGTGGAGGTGACTAAAATGAATAAAAATGTAATACAATTCTTCGATAAGATGCAGAATATTGATAGACGTTACATCTATATTGTTGTAGCTCTTTCAATTATTATTCCGCTACTTATCCCATTTAATTCACCTACATTCGTTACTAAACCTACAGAAGATATTTACAAAAAAATTGATTCTTTTGCAGGTGATGAAACAAAAGCGATATTAATGTCATTTACGCATGATGCCTCTACAATGCCGGAATTATTCCCTATGGAAGTTTCTGTATTGAGACATTGCTTTGAAAGAGACATTAAGGTCTTCACGATCTGTTGGCTTCCTGCAGCAGCTCCACTTGTAGACTATGCTCTTAATACCGCTAGAGAAGATTTTGATGTTCAATCTGGTGTTGATTACTGTAACTTTGGATATAAACCATACGTTCTAAGATTACCAATTATGCTTGGAATGGGTGATGATATTGCAAAAGCTGTAGAGACAGATTCACAAGGTAGAAAAGTAGAAAACCTTGAGATCATGAAGAACATTAAGAACTATGATGATATGAATCTGGTTGTTGACTTTGCAGCTAGTGGTAGTGCTCTTCAGTGGGTTACATATGCAAGAGCCAGATTTGGTGCAAATATCGCTGCTGGTGTTACAGCTGTGATGGTTGCTGATAACTATCCCTATTTACAAACAGGACAGTTAATGGGAATGTTCAGAGGACTTAAGGGTGCTGCTGAATATGAGAAGTTGGTTGATGTTTTTGCAGCTTACGAAAGTGAAGATTATCCAAATGGAAGACCGTTCAGTAAAGAGATCATTAAAGAAACAAGTGTTCCAATAACTGGAGATACTGTTCCTTACAAATACAAAAAAGCTCGAATTGGTATGAATGCACAATCTGTTGCTCATATCATGATGATCGTTTTTATTCTTCTTGGTAATATTGGTTATTTTATTACTAAGAAAAAGGAATTATAGGGGGAAACATGTTTGAAACAATAAGTAATTTCGTAGCAGCATTCCTAACCTTAAGTATCTTCTCGTTCTTATATAAAGATAATCCTTTCTATAAATTCGCAGAAGCTCTACTTGTCGGTGTTTCAATGGGTTATGCTATTCCATTGGTTTATGAAAACGTGTTCCTGCCTTATGTTTACACACCAATTTTCTTAAGCCATAAATTTATAATTATTATACCTGCAATGCTGGGTGCTCTTTATATGTTCAGATTCAGTAAGAACTTGGGCTGGCTTGCCAGATATCCAATCGTCTTTGGTATGGGTATTGTTGGTATGAGTGTACCGATGTCTTTACACTCATCGGTTCTTGTGCAAATGAGAAGTGCAATGCTTCCAATAAACAGCATAAATACTGCTCTCATCTTTATTGGAACAGTAACTATTCTGTTGTATTTCTTCTTCTCTAAAGCGCATAAAGGTATTTATGGTAAGGTTACTAATGTAGGAATCTGGTTCATGATGATCGGTTTCGGTGCATCATTTGGTTATACTGTGATGGCCCGTGTATCTTTACTTATCGGTCGTATTCAATTCTTGCTGGGTGACTGGCTCGGTTTGATTAAATAGACTTAAATTAATAGTAAAATTAAAGCCCCTCGTTTTGAGGGGCTTTTTTTGTTTGGAAATAATAAATCTCGTCACTCTGAGAACTCTACTCACTGTTACTCCTAACGAAGAGCAGATTAAAATTTATTGTGGTTTTATCCTTCCTGCATAGAATAGCGTGAGAGATTCGTCTGGATGACAATGTGGATTAAATAAATTTTTCTAGAATAGAATCAAGTTTCTTTGTAAGGTTCACACAATTGTATTTATCAATATCTTTTAAGGCTAATTCGCTTCCCTGCTTCCAAAGTTTGTATTCATTTTCAATGTGATCTGCTATTGCATTTAAATCATCATAATGGAACATCTTACCACTTGATGTTTCCTGTAATATTATTGCTGGCTCACTCAAGATAGGACCTACTCCCAAAATTGTAATCTCACTCCCTAAATATTCAAATATCTTTGCGGTGATGATTCCTTCATTGTTTTTAACCTTGTTAATCATAAGCAGAAGCATTGAAGAATTAGCCATTAGCTCAATTGCTTCTTTATGTGATGTATGCTTATTAAATTTTACTATTTCATAATCATCTAGAATTACTAATTGTTCTTTCACTTTATTAGAAACATTTCCCCAGAAATTCATCTTGATTCCTGTTATCCCCTTTTTATGAAGCTGTAGAACAGCTTTTAAAACAATTATTGGATTTGATTCTGGTGGAAGTGTACCAAAATAGTTAAGATTAAAATCATCACTCCTCTTTTCTCTTTTAATCTCTCTATAATCATCAGGATCAAAACCATTAGTGATCTTATGAATTTTATCTGTTGAACAATTTAGATCATCAATTATCTTTCGTGATGCAGCTATTACCACATTACTGTGTTTTACAATTTTATTTTCTAAAAGTGTATCTAAGTAGCTTGTTAATTTCAATCGTTTCACATTTTTCAGATATCCCATTTGGGTCCATGGATCTCTGAAATCTGAAATCCAATTTACATTATACTTTTTCTTTAGCTTGAGCCCGATAAGGTGAGATGAATGAGGTGGTCCCGTTGTGATAACAGCGTTATATTTATCTGTTAATAACTCTTTTCGGGCTGCATCGTATGCAAATCGATTCCAAATTTTGCGTGCATCTGGAATTATTAAATTAAGCCTAATCCAAATAGAAACTTTTTTAAATAATGAGTCAGCAGAATTAGTTTCTAAGCTTCCATACGGAACTTTATTCTCACCTGCTTTTTTAAAAAGTCCGCTAAAGGTTGGAGTTTGGGTTTGTATTACTTTTATCTCTTTGGGAACATTTATCACTAATGATTCATCGGTTGCCGGATAATCTCCATTTTGGGTTGTGATAACTGTAATTTCCCACCCATATTGTAGAAGATATTTTGTGTTTCGGAGCCAACGCTGCACTCCAACTCCACCACATGGTGGCCAATAATAAGCTATAACCAATAATTTCTTCATTTATTTATACCTTTGACAACTTTGATGTTAATGTTCTTTTTGTCCAAAAGTTTCTAGAAAGGAAATATTTATTATGCGTCCAATAGAGAGAAAAGTATTTAGCAAGATCAAAGAAAAAGGTATTACGATGGATGATGTTTTAGAAATTATCGATAGTACATCCACACAAGAAATGAAGAAGAGTTTTCAGGATGATTGCCTATTCCAATCTGATAAATATTTTGCTAAGAACATAATAAACTCTCTGTTGAGAAGCAGGCTTATAAAGCAGGATGGAAACAAGTATTTTAAAAATGAGAAGAAAAAATCAGAAGAAACTAATTTAAAAGGAGTTAAAAAATGAAAACAAGATCTAAATTATTCACAGTTACTATTATTTTAATATTCCTCACAACTTTGCTCTGGGCAGAGAAAGATGATAGTGCAATCACACTTGGTGAAACAGCAACTATCAATTCAGAAATTCTGGATCAAGATAGAGAGTTGCTAATTTACTTACCAGACGGATATGAAAAATCTACCACAAATTATCCTGTACTCTATCTTATAGATGGTGGATTTCATTTTCTGCATGTTTCCAGTGTAGTACAATATCTCTCTTCAAGAGGAATGATGCAGCAGACTATAGTAGTTGCTATTAAGAATATTGATAGGAATAAAGATTTTCTACCAACTAACGTTGAGAGAGTTCCAACATCCGGTGGTGCTGAGAATTTCCTGAATTTTATTTCGAATGAACTATTCACTTATATAGAATCAAACTATAGAACTACACCATATAAAACTTTGGTAGGACATTCGTATGGAGGAACTTTTACAACTTATACTTTCCTGCAGAAGCCGAATACTTTCGATTCCTATATTGCTATTAGCCCCTATTTGCATTGGGATGAGCAGCTACTTGTAACTCAAGCTAAAACTATTTTACCAGAGGGGTATGATAAAAATAAATTTTTCTATATGACACTCGGTGATGAGCCGCCATACATTCCGGCTATAGATAAATTTGTTTCACTCATCAATGATAAATCTCCAACTAATTTAGATTTTACTTACACTCAAATGATAAGCGAAACACACAATTCCATTCCGCATTTAACCGTTTATTATGGTTTAGAGAAGCTGTATTCAGGTTGGAATTTACCGCAGACAAAGTATGAAGAAGGGCTTTCCGCAATAGATGAACACTACAATATGATCTCTAATAAATTTAATTACAATGTTGAAACACCTGAATTTGTTATTAATATGTTGGGATACAATTACCTATTAAAAGAAGAATTCGAAAAAGCAATTGAAGTATTCCAAGAGAATGTAAATAGATTTCCTACTTCTGCCAATGTTTATGATAGTCTAGCAGAAAGTTATGAAAATAACAAACAGCTAAAACTGGCAGAATTAAATTATACTAAAGCTTGTGAGTTGGCAAAAAAAGATGATCCCACTCTGATTACATTCAAAAGTAATTTAGAGAGAGTTCAAAAAAAATTAGCAGAATAATTCTGCAGAACACAAGTTAACTTTGAACGGGCGGAAGCCCGTTTTTTTATTCTCAATTTAAACACCCTCTGTACGCTATCGAACAAATTGTGTTCAATCACGCACATAAATATTTATAATTAATTTTCATTACGTCTTTATTACCAAGTAGTTACACCAATGGCACACAAATTGCATTTTAACCAATTGAATATAGTGAGTAATGGAGGATAAAATGTTAAAAAGTATTACTGTACTCATATTAGTTGGACTTTTAAGTCCGTTATTAAGTTTTGATGTTAATGAACAGGAAGGTACTTGTAAGCCTACTATCGATTTTTATGCTGATAATCTTGTTTCAGCTGAAATCGCTGGACAGGGTTATGCAGGAGTTGCAGATATTGGTGATATTTCTTTCTCCAATTTGAACCCAGCCTCATTTGAGATTAAAAATGATGCCCAGTTCTATTATGAATATGGCATTAAGAACAATGTTAATTTATTCTCTGATATTATAACTGATGGTAATAAAACAACTGAATATAAATCTGGTGTTTCAGCTGCTTTTGCTTATAAGTTTTCAGATTACGTTCGAGCCGGAGTTATTTATACAGCAAAGAGTAGTTACAGTATAGATATGGGAGAAGTATACAATACACATAATGGTGAAATTGTTGAGACATTTGAAATATCAGAAAAACGTTATATCAATTCTGTAAACGTTCCAATTTCTTATGTTTTAGATAAGTTCCGATTTGGTATTGGACTCAATTTAGATATTTATCATTCTGAAGTTAACAATGTTTATACTTCTTATAATAATATATGGGAAGGTTTCAATGGTGAATTAAATTTCTTATTGTTCCAACCAAAATTGGGTGCAATCTATTCCCCA
>CAXCCM010000015.1:0-18284 GCA_963981005.1 uncultured bacterium
TGCAAGTGATGGATAAATTCCTGAAAGCAATCCAATAATTATAGACACAAGTAACAATCCCGGAAGAAAAATGACTGATTGGAACATATTGAAATCTAATTGTTTATTCATAAAGGTTTGCAAATGAGGTAGAGAGATTTCTAATGCACTTATAGCAATAACCATGGCAATAAATGTTAACATAATAGATTCCGTTAGAAATTGCAGAGATAGCTGACCTCGATTTGCACCAACAACTTTTCGTATTCCAACTTCTTTCCCTCTTTTGGAAGCGCGCGCACTTGATAGATTAATGAAATTTACTGAAGCAACAAGTAGCACTAATATTGCAATAGCAATAAGGCTATAAACAACAGAAGAATCACTCTTAAACCGATTAAAAGCATCATACCTCAATTCAGAGGATTTTAGATGCATATCTAACAATGGCTGCAAAACAGGTGTGAACATCATCGTCATATTATTTGCACGGGCAACACTAATTATTTTGTTTTCAACTTCCTCTGGAATAATATCATCTTTAACTCGAATAAAACCTGTTAATGTGAGATTTTCCCAAGAATCAAACCACATTGGATTTATTGAAACATCTAAAGTTATTATTGCTCCATATTGCATATGACTATTAAATGGATTATTCTCAACAATCCCTGCAACATAACCATTTTCAACATAAGTCATGTCGAGAGCCTTTCCAAGTGGATCTTCTTCACCAAAAATAGCTTCTGCAGTTTCTTGTGTTAGATAAACTGCATTTGGTTCTGATAGTGGATTTTCTTTCTCTCCACTTAATATGTGAGGCTTAAAAACACCAAAGAATTCGGAGTCAGTTAGCATTGCTCTACGGAAAATTGACATAGAATCGGGAACTTCAATATCTGCACGTTTTATCCTTGTTCCGTAACCACCAATTCTGGTTGCAGCTTCAATTTCAGGAATCTCATCAGTTAGCAGCGGATATAAAGGTCCAACAGTTACAGCTGAGATCCAGTCCTTAGAATTGTCGTTTGAAACAACTCTGTAAACATTTTCCGGTTCTTCTATATGCCTATCAAAAGTTATATCATCGTAAACATATAAAGTTATAATTATGCAGACGAATA
This sequence comes from uncultured bacterium, assembly GCA_963981005.1. Taxonomy (GTDB): domain Bacteria; phylum Cloacimonadota; class Cloacimonadia; order Cloacimonadales; family TCS61; genus Tenebribacter. Next base: position 1,104 of record CAXCCM010000015.1, read on the forward strand.
TTCCCAAAGCAAAACCAAAAATATTAATAAATGAGAATCCTTTGTTTCTCATTAAATTCCTATAGGCAATTTTAAAATAATTTTTTATCATATTTTCTCTCCATGTTACTCATACTTCAATGCTTTTACTGGGTCACTGTTAGCAGCTTTAATCGTTTGATAACCAACTGTTATAAATGCAATCAGAAAAGTAATTAAACCTGTTAGAATGAATAATTCGACACTAAGCGGTGTATGATAAGCGTAATTTTGTAACCATTTATGCATTACATACCAGGCTATCGGGCAGGCTATAATATTCGCAACAAGCACCCATTTAATAAAATCAACTGTAAGTAGATAAACTAGATTTGTTACCGAAGAACCAAGCACTTTGCGGATCCCGATTTCTTTGGTTCTGCGTTCTGCCAAATACGAAGCTAATCCAAAAAGACCCAAACAGGAAATGATAACTGCAAGAGATGCAAATAGATTGAACAATGTAGCAAGTTTCTTTTCATCACGATATATCCGGTCGTAACTCTCGTCTAGGAATGAGATCGAGACAGGATATCCCGGACTCAGCTCTTTACAAACCGCCTTTACATGATCCATTACTTTCTTTTGATTTAGTCCATTATATTTGATTAGATAATATGTGGATTCATCGGTTGTATTGTAGAATATCAAAGGCTCAATATCATGAGCTAAAGGTTTAAAATTAAAATCATCCATCACACCTACAATCTCCAGATCGTAATCAAAATACTGCATATGTTCACCAATGGGATTATCTAATTTAGTCATATCTGCAAGGGTTTTATTGATAATGATCTCTTGGAAGGATCGTTCGCTGGAGTCGGATCTGGAGTTGAATTCTCTTCCTGTTAACATATTGATTCCCAGAGTTTGAGCGAAATCACGAGTGATACCGCAATTTCCGATCAAAGGCTCAAATCCATCTTCTCTGCCATTCCAATCCCAGCCTGAACCATTACTCCAAATTCCGGTTGGAAGAAATGATGACCCGCATAAAGACAAGATATCGGGATGGTTTGTTAGCTCCGACCGGAAACTCTCATATTTTTCTTTTAGAACATCGTTTGATCGAATATACATCACATCTTCTTTATCTAAGCCAAGTTTCTTATTTTGCATGAATCTCAACTGATTGAAGATCGTGATCGTGCTGATAATTAGAATTATAGAAAGTGTGAATTGGATTATCACTAATATTTTTCTGAACAACATTCCACCCTTTCCTGATGTTATAGAACCTTTTAACACTTTCACTGGTTTGAACGAGGAGAGAAGGAATGCTGGATAACTTCCAGCAACAATACCGGTTCCAATAACAATTCCAGCAATTAATAAAATTGTGAATGAATTCAAACCTAAACTTAAATCTTTACCAACAAATGAATTGTAATATGGCAGAACCAGTTCGACAATAACCAAAGCAAACGCCATTGAAAGCAAAGCTAAAAGAAGTGATTCAAACAGGAATTGTCTGCTGAGTTGAATTCGATTTGCTCCCACAACTTTTCGCAAACCAACTTCCCTTGCTCTTCTGGCACTTCTGGCAGTGGATAGGTTCATATAATTTATGCAGGCAATCACCAAAATTAAAAAGGCAATTATTGAGATCAGGTAGATCCCGGTTATATTATCCTGTCTTCCGGTAGCAGAATACAGATGCTTCTTAGTAAATGGGAAGGTATATAAAATTGTAGTTGATTCTTCTCCGTGTAGTACTTGAAAAAAGTGTTTTACCTTATCATTGAATACCAGATAATCTACATTGGAATGAAGCTGGATATATGTAGCATGGTTGTTGGTCCAGCCATCGATATTCTCTCCTAACTCCCGCAGAAATTCAAAAGGGACAACTAGATCGAGTTCAAAGCTGGAATTGCTGGGAATCTTCTCCATCACTCCAGTTACAGTGAAGTTAAATTTGTTATTAATCGTTAGTGTCTTTCCTAATGGATTCTCTTCATTAAAATATTTTTTTGCCATTTTTGGAGATAGAACTATTGAATATGGCTCTGAAAGTGCTTGCTCTTTATCACCAAAAGCGAAAGGAAAAGTGAACATACTAAAAACTGAATTATCAGTAACATCCAGATATTCATTATGTGACTTATCTCCATTCGCTACAACTGCTGGGGTATAGCCATAACGGGTAGCTGCTTTTACTTCCGGAAAATGTTCCAGCAATTTTCCTGCTAAAGGCCCTGGCATGGAACCTACACTAAAGGGGCCGGAATCATAATATTGTGTCTGGATCATTTGAAAAATATTTTCGCTGTTCTGGTGGAATTTATCGTAGTTCAGTTCATCTTGTACCCAAAGCGAGATGAGTAGACAAGCTGCAATTCCAATGGCTAAACCGAAAATGTTAATAAACGAAAATCCTTTGTGACGAATAATATTACGTAACGCAATTTTAAAATAATTCTTTAACATCTATTTCTCCTAAACTTAAATCAATTTGTTAAGATATTTCAAGTTGGGAATCGTTTTTCGTTTCGCTCAAAACCGATTTGTTATTCATACTTTAGGGCCTCTACAGGATTTGAAATTGCTGTTCTTATTGTTTGGAAGCTGACAGTAACAACTGCTATTAATAAAGCAAAGCAGCCAGAAATAATAAAAGTTAATGCTCCAATTTCTGTTTTATAAGCAAAATTCTGCAGCCATTTTTCCATAAGATAATAAGCAACTGGCCAGGCAATAATAATTGAAATGATCACCCATTTGCAGAATTCTTTTGTAAGAAGAACTGTGATCCCGGTAACCGAAGCTCCCATAACTTTACGAATTCCAATTTCCTTGGTTCTTCTTTCTGTTATGTAACCTGCTAAACCGAATAATCCTAAGCATGAAATGAAGATCGCTAAAATGGTAAAATATGTTATTAATCTTCCAGCATTTTGCTCAGTTTGATATAAATTCTCTAAAGTTTCGTCGAAAAAACGGAAGTTCCAATCTATGTCGGGATCTATTGATGAGATCAAAGCATCCATTTTTTCTAAAGTCTGCACAGTATTTGCAGAGTTAATTCTAGCTAGGAAGTATCGTGCTCTACTTGTACCAGAAATTATTGCTAAAGGTTCGATCTTTCCTCGAACAGTATTATAATTGAAATCTTTCACAACTCCGATAATACGGATATTTTCTTCATAAACATATTTACCAATGGGATCTTCCATTCCCATTCTGCGAACTGCTTCTTCATTTAATATTATGCAGTTTGAATCTGCTTTGGTATTGGCAGTAAAGTTTCTTCCTTCCAAAAGTTCGATCTCAAATGTCTTCAAAAAATCGTGTTCAATGTTTATCATATGAAGCTGAAATGAATCATCTCCAACTCTACCTTCCCAATCATTCACTCCAGATGCAGGGCACTCATAAACTGGAAGCACATCCATGTTAGTAACAGCGGTAACATCTGGCATATTTAGTAGAGATTCTTTTATCACTTCATATTTATCTTTTAGTGTGGGAGAGAAAAATGAATAGACCAGATGATGTTTATTGTAACCAAGATCTTTATTATAAATAAACTTTAATTGCTTATGAACCGTTAATGCCGAGATCAGCAAAATAATTGATAAACTAAATTGTGATATTACTAGGATTGTTCGGAATAATGAAGCTTTCTTCCCACTGACAATTGTTGATTTTAGCACATTTACAGGTTTGAAGGAAGAGAGCAGGAGTGCCGGATATATTCCCGAAATTAGCCCTGTGATCAGGGTAATTCCAACTAATAATAAAATAGTCTGATTTGATTGAGTAAAATTAAGAGTAATTTCTTTACCCGAAATTTCATTGAAAACAGGAAGTAATAATTCAGTCAGCAAAAGGGCAATTGCCATTCCTAAAAATGCGTACATCACTGATTCTAAAAAGAATTGGAAAACTATTTTACTTCTTGAACTTCCAGAAACTTTTCTTATGCCTATCTCACGTGCTCTAGCAGCTGATTTCGCAGTGGAAAGATTCATGAAATTTATGCAGGCAATAAGTAACACTAATAAAGCAATAAATGAGAAAATGTAAATAGTTTTAATGTCTCCTCTCATTGTGAAATCGTAGGCTGCATCTGAGTTTAAGTAAATATCTTTTAATGATTGTAAGAAAAGGATAGGCTCAAATTCTGAATCCTCCTCAAAATAGAAATCTTTAATTTTTCCATCAACAATTTTGGGATCTGTATTTTCTGAAAGTAAGACATAGGTAGTGAAATTGAAAGAGCCCATATTCATATCATCAATGTTCTCACCATCTTCTTTAATTAAATGGAATGGTGCAAGAAACTCGAAATTAAAGTGAGAATTCTCAATATTATCAACAAGACCTGTAACAGTAAAGTCACCTCTGTTCTTCACCTGAACTATTTTTCCAAGCGGATCATCTTCGCCAAAGAGTTTTTCTGCAGCCTCTGTTGTTAAAACTAAGCTGTGAGCATCATTTAATGCTGTTTCAGGATCTCCTGCTAGAAGTGGAATTGTAAATATCTTAAATATTGATGGATCTGCAACTCCACTATTAAGCCCAACAAACTCTTCATTCTCATTTTTACGAATTTGGAATCTTCCCCAATTCTTAAAACGGCAGATCTCTTCAAACTCGGGGACATCATCAATAATATTTGGTGCAATTGCAGCAGCTGTTACACCTACTACAAATTTTTCTCCATTTGTGTTAACATCAACTAATATTCTATGAATTCGGTTATAATTCTCATTAAATTTATCAAATGATAACTCATCTTGAACCCAGAGTAAGATTAAAAAACAAACAGCCAAACCTACAGCAAGTCCAGCAATATTGATAAATGAAAATCCTTTGTGACGAATAATATTACGTACCGCAATTTTAAAATAATTTTTGAGCATTTATTTTTCCTAAGTAATTTTTTTTACTATTCATATTTAAGTGCATCCACCGGGTTAGAAACTGCTGTTTTAATTGTTTGAGAGCTCACAGTAATTACAGCAATAATAAGCGCAAAGCATCCGGAAATCACAAAAACTGAGATCCCAATCTCTGTTCTATAAGCAAAGCTTTGCAGCCATTTATTCATTACATAATACGATATCGGCCAGGCAATTATTACAGAAATTAAGATCCACTTGCAAAACTCTTTAACCAATAGGAATGTAATTCCCAGAACGGAAGCTCCCATTACTTTTCTGATCCCAATTTCTTTAGTTCTATTTTGAACAAGAAATGTGGTTAATCCCAATAACCCCAAGCAACTTAACAGAATAGTTAAAGCACTAAAATAGAGTGCTAGTTTTCCAGTCTGCTGATCTCTTCTGTACATGCTGTCTAAAGTTTCATCTAAGAAATAATATTTAAGTGCATGATCGGGTGAGAAGATCGTGATCTGTTTTTTCAGCTTTTCAATTGTTTCAGAAATATTATTACTCGATATTTTGAGCGTCATATAATTTGTTCGATCTATGTTGTTATAAATTATCAAAGGCTCAATTTTTGAATGTAAAGAAGTTGAATGGAAATCCTTCAGTACACCAACAACATTCATTTTAATTGATTCTCCGTCTTGAACTTTGAAAGAAAAAGTTTTCCCAATTGGTTCATCCCAATAAAATTGTTCAGCTGCAGTTTCGTTAATTATCACACTTTGCTGTGGGTCAGTAGAAAATTCTTCAGAAAAGTTTCGTCCTTCTACAACTTCAATTTCTAAGGTTGGAATATAATTGGAACCAATGAATAATTTTTCTCCCATTTGTGGTTGATCATCAGGAAATCCTTCCGGATACATAATAGCTTTTTGAATTCCTCTCCCCGGGAAGAGAGAAGAAAAACCAACATCCTCAATTTCCGGGATTTCAGCTAGAAGGTTCTTCAAAGTATCTATAGGTTTGTTCTGCAGAATAGATCTAACACCTGGAATTATGATCATGCTATCTTCTTTAAAACCAGAGTCACTATGCTTCATAAAATTTATCTGATTGAAGATTGTGATAGTTGAAATTATTAGAATTATGGAAATAGAAAATTGAATTATTACCAGTATGCTTCTTAAATGCGATTTGTTCCCAGCTCTAAAGAAACCCGATTTAATTATGTTAATTGAACGTAATTTTGATAAGTAAAATGCAGGATAACTACCAGCTAAAATTCCTACCAAAATAGGGAAGATCATTAATAGTGGAATAATAGATGTTGATGAGATGAATCCGAGATCTATATTTGTGCCGAATAAATTACTGAAATTAGGTCTGATCAATTCAATTAACCAAACGGTAAGTACCATCGCAATAAAGCTTATAATTATAGATTCCATTAAGAATTGAATTATTATTTTTGGCCTTCCAGAACCAACAATCTTTCGCATTCCAATCTCTTTTGCTCTGGAAGCAGAATTAGCAGTGGAAAGATTAATGAAATTAATACAGGAGATCAATAATACAGAAACAGCAATGAGAATAAACAGATATAAATATTTGATATCAGCTTGAGGAGCAATATCTCCAGCAAGTTCCGAATGAAGATGAATCTCTGTTAAAGGTTGTAAGAAAAACTTCAATGAAGCCCCATAAGTGCTTAATAACTCACCAATATGTTTCTCTATGAATTGAGGGAACTTCGCTTCAACATCACTTAGCTCAGCATTTTCTGTTAGTAGTAAATATGTAAAAAATTGTATATGAAACCAATTTGCCATTAGTTGTTCATTTTGTGCATAAAGTGTTTCAAAAGAACCCATCATATTAAATCGGAAATGAGAATTTTGAGGAAGATCTTCAATAACACCGGTTATTGTATAAGGTTCACTTCCATTTATTTCTATTGTTTTTCCAATTGGTTCGTTATCCTCAAAATATTTATTTGCCATGCTTTGAGATATGATTACAGTATAAGGTTCTAATAAAGCAACGTCAGGATTTCCAGAAGAAAATGGGAATGTGAAGATCTCGAATATTGAATTATCACCATGACAAACACCACTCTCGACAAATGTCTGTTCGCCAATTTTAATTGATGCTCTTGTAGGAGCTTCTAATCTGGCTGTGTTCTCAATTTCAGGGAATTCAGTTTTTAGTAATTGTGCTGCTGATGGCATAGACATTGGATAGACCATATGATTTCCAGCTTCTAGATCTACACATAATCTCTGGATACGATCCTTTTTCTCATTGAAGTTATCAAAGCTCATCTCATAAGCAACCCAGATCATAATTAACATAAATGATGTTATGCCAATTACCAATCCGATCAGATTAATAGATGTAAAAACTTTGTGCCTTCTAATATTGCGTAAGGCAATTTTCAGATAATTCTTAAACATTTATTTCTCACTACTCATATTGTAATGCACATGCAGGATTTATATTAGCTGCTCTAATAGTTTGAAAGCTAATTGTGATTATAGAAATTATAAGAGCGGCAACACCAGCAGCAATAAAAATAAGTGGATTGAATGAAGTGCGATAAACAAAGTTTTCTAACCATTTTGTCATTCCATAATAAGCCAACGGCCAGGCTATTGCATTCGCAATAATTACCCAACGTGCAAATTCTTTTGTAAGTAGGAACACAATCGATCTTACAGATGATCCCAACACTTTACGGACAGCAATTTCGCGTTGTCTTTGTTGAGTTGTAAAAGAAGCCAAACCAAATAATCCAAGACAGGCTATCAGAATTGCCAGTATAGAAAATACTGCAATATTAATGGCAAAAGCTCTATCCTGACGGAATTGGAAATTGAAAAAATCATCGAAAAATTGAATATTTAAATTTGCTTCTGGAAATGATTCCAGAAAAATTCTGTTAAGCTCTTGAAGTGCGAATTCCTGATCCTGCGGTTTTAGTTTTATAAGTAATCTTGGAACAAATTCTCTACTATGAACCAGGATCATAGGATTTACTTCACGCCTTACCGTTGTAAAATTAACATCTTTTATCACACCAATAATTGTTCTTTCCAAATGAGCTTCATTCTCATCTATCATCACTAACTTTTTACCTATCGGATCATCCCAGCCTAAAGTTCTCATTGCTGTTTCATTTATAAGGACTGCATTTTCAACATCAGATGGGAAGTCTGCTGAGAAATCTCTGCCTTGCTCTAATTTGATCTGCAGAGTTTCTACTAGATCATTATCTATCATTAACCTATCGAACATCATTCCTTTATCTTCATTATGCCCCTCCGGAACTACTTCTAATCTTACTAAAGTTCCACCCGGCATATTGCTAATCGTTCCAACAGACTCAACAGAAGTCAGGTTCTCGATCTTATCTTTCATTACAATGGCTTGCTCGTTATCAAAACTTGGTAAAACAGCAATGTCATTTCTATTATATCCCAGATCAATGCTGTTTAAATAATGAATCTGATCGATTACGATGAATACTGCAATGATGAGTGCAATAGAAACTGCAAACTGACCAACAACTAAAACTCTTCGTAATAAAACACCTTTCCGGCTACTTTTGAAATTACCCTGGATAACACTCAGCGGATTGAATCCAGATAAGATTAGTGCTGGATAGATGCCTGCGAAAATTCCTACAATAATGGAAGTGAGAATTATGAATAGCGTGAACTGGTAGTTTTCTATTAAGTTTAAAGTTAGATTCTTTTGAAGAAAGTTATTAAGGTGGGGAAGAGCTATCTCGAACATTGCAAGTGCTAGGATCATGGCAATAAATGTTATGATAACCGATTCTCCTAAAAATTGCCAGAAGAGCTGAATTCGATTTCCTCCAATTACTTTTCTTAAGCCGACTTCACGAGCTCTACGAGTAGCTCTGGCGCTAGAAAGATTAATGAAATTTATAGATGCAATTATTAACACAAAAATGGCAATAATTGCCAATGTGTAAACTTTCATTTTATCATTTTTACCGTTATTCATAAAATCATACCGAAGATGAGATGAGCCAAGATGAACTTCTTTTAAGGGTTGTAGACCCGGCTCAAACACTTCTGCAAATCCACCGGCTCTGGCATATCTGCTCAGCTTCTGCTTTACAGCTGCAGGGTCACTACCAGGATAAATTCTGAAATATCCACATAGTGCCAGGTTCTCCCAGCTATTCCACCAGACAGGATTCATTTCAATATCAAGAGCTCCAATCGCTTCAAACTGGATATGGGAATTTGCCGGAGGTGCTTCCACAATACCAGCTACATATGCATTTTCCAATCTACCTGCTACGATAGGTTTGCCAATTGGATCTTCTCCTGGGAAAACAGCTTCTGCTATAGCAGGAGTAAGGTAGATACCATTCAAGTTCTGCAGTGGATTTTCTTTTTCCCCAGATAATATTTTAAAGCTGAATACTTTGAAGAAATCAGGATCAGTGACTAATGATAAAGCTTGTATCTGGTCTTCGATCTGCTCTTCCGGATTTTCAATAATCTGTCCTATGTTTACTCTTCCAAAACCCGTGAGCCTAGTTGCAGCAGATATTTCCGGAATATTGTCTACCAGACCTGCCATTAGTGGACCCGAAGTAATGGAATAGCTGAGAGCACCATCTGCTTCCGAGTTATCTACTGTAAGCATGTGATAAACATCTTCCGGTTTATCGTGAAAGTTATCGTAAGTGAGATCATCGATTACGTAGAATGATATTATAAGGCATACTGCCAAACCGATGGCAAAACCAAAGATATTAATAAATGAATATGTTTTTTGACGTAATAAATTCCTGAATGCGATCTTAAAATAATATTTTAACATTAATTTTCCTGCCTTATTATATAATTTTATTATATATAAAAGCAATTAATATGCCAAATAGGTATGGTACCAATTAGTAATAAGATAGAGATAATGTATTATGAAAAATATGTTCGATAGAGAACGATAAACGTCCGATGGCGGACAGTAATATGTTAATATATTAAGCTGAGAATTATACTCTTATTTGTAAAGAATTGCTTGTAAATTATTTCATCAATATCATCTTCCTGAATGCTTGAGTTTCTCCATTTTGTGTAAGTACAGCGTAATAAATTCCAGATGAAACTGGTTGGTTATTTTGGTTCATTCCTTTCCAAACAACTGAATTCTGCTCTTCATCAACTTCACTTAGGATGATATCGAATTCTTTTACTTTCTGACCTCTAATATTATAAATATCAATTCGTGCATTTTCGCGCAAATTATAGGTTTCAAAAGAAATAGTTGTCGTTGGATTAAATGGATTAGGATAGTTATTCAATTGAGAAGAAATATATGGAATGGATTCATCATATGCACTAACCGGATTATCTAGCTGAACAAAGCTAACTGAGTTATCATTGAAATTAGGAACTGCCAGTATATTGTTAGTTGGATTTATGTATATATCTGCAGGATCGATAAAGCCACTAGCAGCTAACTCAATATTATTGTTAATGTTGTTCCCAACAAATTTATAAACAGCATCTGTGTGCCAAGATGAGATATAGATATTTCCCTGAATATCACGTGCTAATCCATCTAGAGAATATATATTTGGATAAAGCAGAAACTCAGTTTCTGCAGTTTCTACATCAAAAGAATGAATCATAGCAACGCTGCCGTTATGACCGCAAACAATCATTCTGTTAAATTCTTCATCAAATATCATGCCGTTAGGAGCGATGATCCCATAATCAATGAACAGCTCATAAGTAAATAACTCAGTATCTACTTTAAAGATTTGATTCCCCCAATAATCTGAGACAAAGAGATTCCCATTCAGATCAAAATCAATATCGTTGAGTAGTGCAGCTTCGGGGATGTTAACGAGTCCAATAATGTTACCGCTTGCCAGATCAAACATTGCCACACCATCGCTTGAGGCTGCGAATAGATTATCTCCATGAATTTTTAAACCAACAGTAGAATTTAAAATATCAGAAAATATTGAATGTTCTCCTGCTGAATCTATAATTATTATCTCACCTGAAGCATAATTAGAAACCAGCCATTGTTCATTAACATGATCCCATGTAACACTCTCCGGTTGATTCAATAAATTTTGTGCAAATAAAATTCCACCTGAACATAACAAGATCAGCATAATTAAAGTTGAGTTAAAAAGTACATTTTTCATTTTAATCCCCCATTTTTTATATTACAAAATTATATAATATACTACTCATACCTAATGCTCTCAATTGGATTTGAAGCTGCGCTGCGAATAACCGTATAGCCAATTGTAATGAGAGATATTAACAAGGCAAGTCCGCTGCCTAATAAGAAAACATCTATTCTAACTTCAATTTTATATGGGAAGTTCATGAGCCATTTATTTACCAGGAAGTAACTCACAGGCCAGGCTATAACATTAGCAATAACCACTAATTTGAAAAACTCTGAAGAGATATTCTTAACAATACCCGGAATGGAAGCTCCCAGTATTTTGCGAATTCCAATTTCCTTTCTACGTTGTTCGGCTGTGTAGAATGTAAGACCTAAAAGTCCGATACAGGCAATAAAGATAGCGATTGAGGAAAAGAAGGAGATCACCCGGTAAGATTTCTCTTCGGCTTTGTAAAGGTTATCTATTTTCTCATTAAGGAAAATGTAATCAAACGGGTGCTCCGGGTATAGTTCTTCCCAAACTCCTTTTATGCTCTTCATGGTTTCAGGAATGTTTTGAGAACTCAATTTAATTGAGACCTCTTTAAAAAGCCCCTGCCAGCGCATTAACAAAAGTGGAGACACTTCAGATTTCATTGACTTGAAATGAAAGTCTTTTACCACTCCAATAATCTCTGGCTTATAGCGACCATCTCTATTTCCAAACGCTATTGTATAGCTGTTCCCCAGTGCTTCTTCATTTGATGCAAATCCCAATTGTTTTACGGTAGCTTCGTTAACTACTGTTAAGTTTCTAAAATCTCCACCTTCCATATCAGAGAGTCTTTTCCCAGCCAACAGAGGAATCTCATAAAAATCCAAATAATCCTCATCAATAGATTTAATAGCAATGTTAAAATTATGCTCTTCATTTGCCAAATCTGGAATAATGAAGGTTCCATATCCGCTATCCATAACTGGAACTCCCAAACTAGCAGATGTAGCTGTAACCCCAGGAATAAGTTCTAGCTCTCTCTTTATAACATCATAATTTCTGCCGATTCTAGTTGGTGTTTTAAGAATAAGAACCTGATCCTTTTCAAATCCCATATCGAAGTTTCGCATGAAACTGGTTTGCTGGTTAATAATAATCGTGATTATGATAAGTGAAATAGAAATGGTAAATTGGAAAAGAACTAACCCTCTCCGTAGCAGATTTGATCCCGAAGAACTCTTTCCAATATTTCCTTTCATAACCCTAGAAGGTTGATATTTTGTTAACACAAAAGCAGGATACATTCCGGCAATAATTCCGATTAGCAAAGTTGAGACTATTACTATTAGCAGGATAATAGGGTAAGAGAAAATATTGTAGATTAGCTCTGTTCCTATTAGTTGTTCGAAAAAAGTTTGGCTTAGTTCTGTCATAACCAGGGCAATTCCTAAAGCGATAAATGTTACCATAATAGATTCACCTAAAAATTGTCCAATAAGCTGCCCTTTATATGCTCCGAAGACCTTTCTCACTCCAATTTCTCTGGCTCTTTTTATGGCTCTGGAAGTAGTTAGATTTATAAAATTTATACAGGCTAGAATTAATATAAACAGAGCAATAGAACCCAGCATAAGCACGTTCTTTATCGAACTGTGAACATTAACATCATCATCACCTTCAGAATGTAGATGAATAGACTCTATAGGTTGCAACTCGACACCGTGCTTTGTGATACTATCTGTTTCTTTTTTTTGGGTTAAAAAGATACCACATTTTTCTTGAAATAGCTCAATATTAGTCTCCTGATGAAGCATCACATAGGTAAAAGACCCAAAGGTTCCATGCCAGTTTTCCAACCAAGATGCTTTAGAGAGATTAATTAGGCAACTATAGGTTATAACAATGTCAAAAGTGAAATGGGAGTTAATAGGAACATCTTCAATTACTCCAACTACCTCGAGATCCAGTTTGTCATTATATTTGATCACCTTACCCACTGGTGATTCTTCCCCGAAGTATTTCTGTGCTAGATTATGGGATATAACTGCAGTGTTCTTTGTTTTTAGAAACTCATCATGGTTGCCCATAATGGTGTTGTAGCTGAACATCTCAAAAAAATCTTCATCGGCAAAAATCACATCTTCTTCATAGAACTTTTTATCATCAAAAACCAACAGGTTCTCACTGGAAAAATATACTCGTGTCACCTTATCAAGTTCAGGAAACTTCTGTTTTATTGCTGGAGCAATCCGGGCGGACGATTGCAATAGGCTATAATTCCCAGCTGGATCTGTGGTGTGTGTAGTAAGACGATATAACCTATCTCTGTTTACATGAAAATTATCATAACTGAAATCCTGCCAGATGTATAAACCTACTAAAATACACGCTGTTAATCCCAAAGCCAATCCAAAGATATTAATAATCGAATAGGTTTTTCGTTTGATAATATTACGATAAGCAATTTTTAGATAATTTTTAAACATTTGTTACTCCTTAACAGTTATCACTTAAATGGAATACTAAAATTATTATTTGGAACAATATATAGTTTGTAATTCAAATAATCAAAGGTGACATTAAATTTCATTAACAAGGGAAGCCCGATTACACCTAGGTTTTCAGGATGGATCCTTGAAGTATTCTTATCTCCAAAGATTGCGGTGAGATCATCAAATTGGTATTTTCCAATTTTCATACTGCTGATCTTCCCACTAAACTCGGTAGATTTCCCTTGTGCTCCATAACTTTGAGTTTCTTTTGCATCTTCTGGTGGTTCAATATTGTGTTCACTGTTCAAGGCAATTTTTATTGGATAGACTCCACCAAAATCAATATCAATATTGTTACTGTAAGTTTTGTCATCAAGTGTTGTAAGAGTAAATGGAATTGCATGAGTACCGGTATCATTTTCATGTATATCTAATTCGCAACCCTCTCCTGAATATTTAAATTGCTTAGGATCATGAAGAATTACTTCGTTTTTAATGAAGTCGAACTCAACAATGAAATGCTTGAAAAAAGTATTGCATAATTGTCCATCAGTTCCGGGAAACATCCGGGCAAATCCTGCAGCAGGTGGAGAAACTAAAACAGGTTGTTCAAAAAAAGTTATATCTTTGAATTTTAATATTAGATTTTCGGATGTATAAGCCTCAGTCGGATCGCCCTCACCGGCTCCACCAATCGATCCTTCCTCAATAGGCTTTAACTTAAGCTCATCAACTAATGAAGAGCCAAACAGCCAAACCTGATCCCATAGTATTCCATTATCTATCATCAATGTTGCTTTTTTACCATTAATTTCTAAATCCAACAATGGCTTTCCATTATGCATTTCAAAAGGAATTTTAATCGGAAGATTGGCATCTGCATGAATTTTAAAACTACCCGGACCTGTGTTTTTTAACGTATCTGATTCTATTGCATTTTGGGCATTCAAGATAAAACCTCCTAAGGAAAGTATAGCTATTATTAGATAGATTATTTTTTTCATTTAGTTCTCCATTTTATTATTAAATTTTTTACTTCGCAAACTAGTTTTATAATTATTTTGCTTTGCAAAGTTGATTTATTACTATTCATATTTTAACGCCTGAACAGGATTTGAAATTGCTGTTTTAACTGTTTGATAGGCTATTGTGAGTGTTGCAATAAACGACACAATTACTGCAGATAGAAGCAAAACCCAAAAAGATATTGAAATACGATAAGCAAAACTTTGAAGCCATGAATTCATAATAAAATATATTACTGGAATCGCAATGAGAACAGATATTCCTACAAGTTTTAAGAAATCCTTTGCTAATAGTGAAACAATACTACTCACGGAAGCACCCATTACCTTTCTCACTCCAATTTCCTTTGTTCTCTGAATTGCACTAAACGATGATAAAGCGAACAACCCCATACAGGCAATAAGAATAGCTAATCCGCTAAAGACCCCAAAGACTTTCCCAAATTGAATATCCTTTGTATACTGTTTGTTAAAATGATCATCCAGAAAAAAGTAATCGAAAGGATTACCAGGTAGGATATCTTCCCATACTTGCTCTATCTGTGATATTGTGCTTTGCAAATTCCCAGTTGAAACTTTCATAGAGAAAAATCTACTTCGATTAAGCACAAGAGGAAAGGCCAATGGTATTACATTTGTTTTTAAAGACATTTGATTAAAATTCTCTATAACACCCATCACGCACAAGCTATCGCGACTAATATAGATAGTTTTCCCAATAATATCTTGAGGGTTAGAATATCCATATCTCTTTACTGCTGCTCTGTTCACGATCGCTTCAGTTCTACTCTCTTTTAAATCTGGAGTAAAACTAGATCCTGCTAGTAGTGGAAGGCTGAATGATTCAAGGAAATTATGATCTATTCCTACTAAATACATCACTTCACTTTCTTCTCGAACTTGATCTTCACTATAACTTCCCTGACCCCAGAATATTTCAACTCCTGGTACATTAGAAGAAGCTGTGAATGATTTTATATTTGCTAAAGATGTAACTTCCTGTTTAAAGGTCTCAATTGTGGTTACACTTAAAGAGTCACTCGCAAACACGCTAGGTCCATTTAGTACAAGTGTTTGATCTATATCGATTCCCAATTTTTGATTTTGTAGGTAATTCATCTGATTAAAAACAATAATAGTTCCGGCTATAAGCACTACAGAAATCGAAAACTGGAAAACAACCAATATTTTGCGCATTAAGCTTCCTCTTGAACTTCTTATCCATGCTCCCTTTAAAACGATTACAGGTTTGTAGGAGGATAGTACAAAAGCAGGATACAATCCCGATAAAACTGAACCAATAATAAATATAACAGCCAACCAGATCCACATTCCAGAACTAATCAGATTGGATGCTGTCATATTTGAACCGGTCAGGTTTTTAAAGAAGGGTACTGTTAATTCCATTAATACAAAAGCAATGACTAAAGCTATTATATTTATAAGAAAAGATTCTATTAAAAATTGCTTGATAAGTGTTGATTTATTGGCTCCTGAAACTTTTCTGATGCCCACTTCTTTAGCACGCTCTAATGCTTTTGATGTAGATAAATTAATATAATTTACCCATGCAATAACTAAGATAAACAGTGCAATTATCGTTAAGAATCTTACAGCTGATCCATCACCGTTTTCTGCTGGTTCAGATTCTTGCAGCAGATCAGAATATAAATGGATACTTGCAAGAGGTTGTAATGGAAACTCATATTTGACATCATATTTTCTCCATTCTTCTCCCTTCTCATTTTCCAACCAGGCATCAAATTTCTTATCAAAATCTTTATGATCGGCTCCATCTGCCAAAACAACATAAGTATTGAAATCATACCAGCCCCATGCCGTATCAACCTCTTCTCCCCAAATTTCTCGTAATGTATCGTGTGAGATTAAGAAAGTAAATTTAATATGAGAATTTTCAGGTACATCAACACAAACACCTGTTACTACAAAATCCATATCTCCATCCCAAGTTATGGTTTTGCCGATTGGATCTTCTTCACCAAAGAACCGTTTTGCTGTAGACTCTGTAATAACAGTTTTATTTGTACCTTCTAAAGCAGTTTTGGGGTCACCTTTAACAAGTGGGAAGGAAAGCATTTTTATGAATGATGGACTTACCGCCTGGATATCATCTTCACGAAAGCTTTTTTCACCATAACTCATTATTCCATCAAGTGGCAAAGCACGACAATATTCTAATACTTCTGGGAAGTTATCTTTCATTGCAGGGCCAACAGCTGGCACTGCGGCAGCACATTCTACTATCAATTCACCATGTTTATAAATATTGAATTGAACACGATAAATATTTTCATAATTATCATGGAATTTATCAAAGCTGTTTTCGTAACTCACATATTGCATAATGATGATGCAAACAGCCATCCCAATTGCTAATCCAAGAATATTAATTAATGAAAATCCTTTGTGACGTACGATGTTCCTATAAGCAATTTTTAGATAATTTCTGAACATTATAACTTCCTTCCTTCTCAGTCTATATTGTATTCCACAGATATGATTTCTGTTTTACTCATATATCAGTGCATCAACTGGATTCGCATTAGCTGCTTTTATAGTGCGGAAACTTACAGTGAAGAGGGCAATTATAAGTGCAATAAACCCAGATGTAATGAATACAC
>CAXCCM010000016.1:0-18239 GCA_963981005.1 uncultured bacterium
ACCACCTCATATTTTATAGTGTGAGTAGAATGGTTCGCTACTATGCTCCACTAACCGTTAAAAGAGGGAAAAATAATATCAAACCAGATTTCAAAGAGTATCGTATTCCTTCAGTTTACCGAACGATTTCACTAAATAATAAAAATGAATTTAACAATGATATTATTGCTGAACGAACAGCGAACTACATACTTTTTAATAGTGATAATCAGAAAGTTTCAAATAGAGTTAAGATTGAAATGTCTATAACCGGAAAAAAAATAGCATCCAACAAATATGAATTTACTGCAGACTGGAATATTATTCTGAATGAAAAGAAAGTTGGTTCAGGAACCAAAACTAGTAATGAAGAATTAAAAGAGAAAATTAGAATTTTTGAAGATGAGCTTCATTATTATGAACTAAACCTTAATTTATGTGTTGGAACAAATAATAATAATGCAAATATAGAGATCATACCCAGTTTTAAAGATACATTCGTAAAAGATTAATATTTTATAAAATACCGTTAGAACCGTCGGTCAATTTTTAAAACCCAAACTAAACTTATAAGGATTTTATATGAAAATTCTAGTGCTTGTATTGATTCATATGTTCGCGACGTTCATCTTTGCTCAAAATGTTGTAATTAACGAAGTCCTTTATGATCCTAATGGTGCTGACAGTGGTTATGAATGGATAGAATTGTATAATGACTCTGATATACAGCAAAATTTACAAGATTGGACAATTGAAAAAGCGGGAACCTCATTTACATTGCTCTATACTTTTCCAAATATAAATATAGAATCCAATAGTTTTCTTCTAATTGGAGAAGAATTTGTTCTCGATACAGACCTTACAACAACCCTTGCATTTCAGAATGGTGGATCAGAAACGGATGGAATTCGCTTAACTTCTGCAGATGGGTTTTATACTGATACTATTCTATATGATTCCCCAAACAGTAACGGACTTCCAGATGATGTAACAAATCCTGGTGGATATTTTGCCATTGATGTTGCTGATGGAAATACGTTAGCAAGGAAACATGATGGAGAGGATTCCAACAATTGTGAACTGGATTTTTTTGAATGTACCCAACCCACTCCTGGTGGGGCAAATTTTTATCCAATCGATCTAGCTATCAGTAATCTAGAAATCTATGAAAATGATGGTGAATACTGGCTTCAAACAGAGGTTGCAAACTTATCCACGGAAAATGTGGATAACCAAGCTGCCAGCATCGATATTGTGATAAATGACACGCATGTGGGAACTTATGAACTTCCGGCAATCCCTGCTCAAAGCACCATAGACTTTTCATGTCAAATCGGAGAATTATCTATTAGATATC
This sequence comes from uncultured bacterium, assembly GCA_963981005.1. Taxonomy (GTDB): domain Bacteria; phylum Cloacimonadota; class Cloacimonadia; order Cloacimonadales; family TCS61; genus Tenebribacter. The sequence continues at coordinate 1,337 of CAXCCM010000016.1, forward strand.
ATCAAATCATGGCTGAGCTTATTTACTTTTATGATAATGAGTTAGCAAATAATATTGCACACGGCTCATTATTGAATGGTGCTTCACCTTTTGTATTGAATGAAATCATGTTCAAGCCGCTCAACACCAATCAGGAGTGGGTTGAGATATTTAACAGAACAGATTGTGTATATGATGTGGATAACTTGAGGATAATAGACGCATCGGGCAGTATAATAAGCTTTGGCGGGAATATACCTCCACTTGATTTTATTGTTTTATGCCAGGACACAATTCTGTTCCTACAAACCTACCCCGGAGTTGACCCCGAAAAAGTTATTTTTGCATCTGAATGGACATCGTTGAATAACACGGATGAAACATTAATTCTAACCGATGAATTTGAAACAAAATTCGATTCAACTTCGTACAACGGAAACAACTGTCCTTCAGATTTTTCAATTGAACGAATTGATCCGTATGATGATGAAAGTATTTTGTGGAATGTTTGCTTCGATAGTTTAGGAACTCCAACTTTTCCAAATAGTGTTATGCCAAAGCAATTTGATATAGAATTAGAATTTGCTAATATGCAAATTAATGGGAGCTCAATTGAGCATTTTGTTACTATTATAAATGTGGGTTTAGAAGATATCTTCGATGCAACCATTTCTTGCGATCTAATAATTAATGGTGAATATCCAACTGAGAATATTTATTCAGATGAGATAATTTTAGAGGACTCATTAATGTTTTCATTTATTACTGAACTACCTCAAAATGGATATTTCAGCTATGCTTATGAAGTGACATCGGAAGAAGATATGAATGCTGCGAATAACATTGATTATGGCTATTATAATGGCGGATCTCTACCTTTTGTAGTTAATGAGATCATGTATGACCCAGATGTAGAAGAGCCGGAATGGATCGAGATCACGAATAATTTACAGATTCCTGATCTTTCTGAAGTTATTCTGGTGGTTGATGAAGACACATTAAAAATTCCATATTGCGATGAAACCTTTTATCTGGTCACCAATTCAAATGCTGATGCCGATACCCTAAGAGCTATGTATGATCTAAATGGAATTACAATTTTCACAGGACTGCCCTCACTTTCCAATGACGGAGAGCAAATATTATTAATGGATGAATGTGAAAATATTATTGAAGAATTTTTCTTTGAGCCAGATTGGAATGATGATCTGGATGGAGTTTCGATCGAGAGGGTAAATCCTGAAATTCAATCTAATGCACAGAACTGGGGACCTTCAACAAATGGAAGTACTCCGGGAAGAGCAAACAGCATTTTTGTGCAGATGCTTCCTGCAAATGTAAAATTGAGTGTTGCACCAAATCCGTTTTCACCCTACAGAGATGAGCGAACAATATTTTCATATGTTTTACCGGAAGTTTTGAGTACAGTTACGCTACGTATTTTTGACCTGAAAGGAAGAATGATAAGAAGACTGGTGGATCAGGTTTTGCAATCTTCTGCCGGTAATATTATTTGGGATGGCAAAAATGATAGTGGGAAGAATCTTCCCATTGGTGTTTATATTGTGTTGATGCAGGCTACATCTCGTGAAAGTGAGAAAGTGTATTCAAAGAAAATTACAGTTGTAGTTGGGAAGTGAAACCTTACGAAGATTTTCGGACTGCTTGCTCTTCTGGATCTTCGTAAGGATAGAACAGAATAATGAGTATGTCCTTGCGAGTATTTCTTCATGCATAACAAACGAAGCAATCTCTGCTGAGAGAAGAGAAAGAAATGATTACCACGTCGTTTCACTCCTCGCAATGACAGATGAAAAATTAGGAAAATAAATATAGAAGGAGCATATAATGTACGGAAAAACAAAATCGTATGCAATTCAGGGAATTGATGCACAGCAGATTACTGTGGAAGCAGATATTAAAGGAGGATTATCAAAATTCTCAATTGTCGGTTTGCCATCGAACTCAGTTAAAGAAAGTAAAGATCGCGTTTCTGCTGCAATTAAGAATTCCGGTTTTCGTTTTCCAACTCATTGCTATACGGTAAATCTTGCTCCTGCGGATATTAGAAAAGATGGAGTTGCGCTTGATCTTCCAACTTCACTTGCTTTAGTTTTTGCATTAAATCAGATGAAAACTAGTAAATTAGAGAGGTATGCATTCATTGGTGAACTTGCTTTAGATGGTAGTTTACGCCCTGTTAATGGTGTGTTACCTGTTGCTGTTGCTTGTTGGAAGGATAAACTTGATGGACTCATTCTTCCTTATGAAAATGCCAAAGAAGCAGCTATTATTGATGAATTGAATGTGTATCCTGCTTCCTCTTTAAATGAAGTTGTAAATTTTCTGGAAGATAAAATAATTATTGAACCATTTAAAGTAGATAAAAGTGAAATGTTCTCGCATCTGGATGAAAGTCCGGTTGATATGTTTGATGTTAAAGGACAATATCATGTAAAACGCGCTTTGGAAGTTGCGGCAGCAGGTGGACACAATGTGCTTATGTTAGGTCCTCCCGGATCTGGTAAAACTATGCTGGCTCGAAGAATTTCTACAATATTACCAGGATTCACTTTAGAAGAAGCTTTAGAAACAACCAAAATTCATTCTGTGGCAGGCTTTATAGGAGCGCAAAAAGGGATCGTGACCAGCCGTCCATTTCGTTCTCCGCATCATACAATTAGTGATGTTGCTTTAATTGGAGGTGGAAGCTATCCAAAACCCGGAGAAGTTTCACTTTCTCATAATGGAGTTCTATTTCTAGATGAACTTCCCGAATTTAAGAAATCAGTTTTAGAAGTTTTGCGTCAGCCATTAGAAGATGAATTTGTAACAATTTCACGTGCAACTCAAAGTTTAGAATTCCCAGCAAAATTTATGATGGTTGCCTCTATGAACCCTTGCCCATGCGGATATTTTGGAAGTGAGGTAGAAGGACATACATGCTCCTGCCCAATTGGAAATATTCAGAGATACCGCTCTAGGATCTCCGGACCACTACTAGATAGAATTGATATTCATATAGAAGTTCCAGCAGTAAAATATGATGAACTCAGCAGTATTCCTACCGGTGAGAAATCTTCAATTATTAGAGAGCGAGTAAATAACTCACGCGAAATTCAATTGAAACGATTTGAGAAAAGTAATATATTCAGTAATTCGCAGATGAGCTCTAAACAGATAAGAAAACACTGCATTCTAGATGAAGACAGTAAATCAATTTTAAAGATGGCAATGGATAAAATGGGATTATCTGCCAGAGCTTACGATAGAATTCTAAAAGTTTCTAGAACTATTGCAGATCTGGAAGGAAGCGAAAACATTTGTGTAGCACACATTAGTGAAGCTGTGCAGTATAGAGGATTGGATAAGAAATTCTGGGAGTAGAGTCTTTGAATACCTAAGAATATTGACACTAATAATGATTCTAAATATTAAAGAACTAGTAATTATAAATCAGGGGCAATATGAAAAAATCAGTAATTATTGTTTTACTCATTTTGGTTGTTTGCTTTGTTCATGCAGAAGATGATAGAAAAATTCGTATTACATCATCAGGTCTATTTTTTGGCAAATATGAATATAAATATACAAGCAGTATCCTTCCTGTTGAAACAAAAGTATTAAAAACAAATTTTCCGATATTGTATTCATTAGGTGTTGAACTAGAATTTACTACAAAAAATAGTTTTATAAAGGGAATTGGCTTCAATGTGATTCCACCTGCAGAACAAATTACTGATGATGCATTTGAGAATTTTGATGAAAGTAAGCATAGGTTAAAGGAGATTTATACCCTATATCTATTTGGTGAAAATATAGATTCTCTTGGAAGATCAAATATATATGGTAGATTAAATTATGGAACTGGCATACCCTATATTTTCTATGGAGCTTTTGGAATGGGTTACAATATTAGTGATAGATGGAGTGTTGAAATAACGTTTAATGGTCATTTATCAACAATTTTTTGGGCAAACTCAACCATAATGTATGTAAATTTAAAAACAGGTTTCAGTTTCTAATTGTTCGCGGATCAAGCGGATTAAAATTCCAAATAATCCAACTCCGTCATCCATACGAATCTCTCACGTTGTTCTCCATAGGAAGGATAGAGTTATAGAAATTTAAGGAAATGAAAAATCTAATTCTCTTTCGAGGTTATTGTTTCAATAACTTTTTTAATATTCTCTTTGCCAATTATTAATACAAGTCCGGATATCATACTAACTATTAATAATAAGCCAAAAACTATTTTACCAATAGGTGTTGTAACACCGTATGAGAAACCTAATCTAACAAAAAATATGACAATTAAGATCATGAAAGTAAAAGAACCAATAGTTTTACTTTTTGTTAGCTTTACGCTTTTATCAAATAATATCCATGATTTGTTGCTTCTCTCTAGTTTAGTTTCAAGTTCGTTAATTACCATTTCAGCTTCAGCAGACATTTTTCTCTCATCTCTCTCAGGTTGTTCTCGATACCCCCCACGTTCCCTAAACACAGCAAAATCTATTTTCTTTATGGCAAAGAGTAAACAGGTTGGACAAACATAAACTTTGGTTTGATAATCATCGGCATTATATATGACTTCTCTGAAGGGCTGTTCACAACTAAAACACTTTCCACTGAAATGGGTATGATCTTGTTTTGCTGAGATCAGTAATTGTTTAAATGTTGTTATATTAAAACTTGATCTTTTTAATAATGACAAATTGTAAATTTGAGAATTACAATTTTCACACTGATGATAAATGCCATTTCCATCATTTTTTTCTGAGTATTCTGAATCACAAAACGGGCAAGTTTTCAATTTTTCCTCCCATGTTCCAATTTACAAAAAAGTTATTATACTTTGTGTAAAGCCTTTTTAAAACTCACGACAGTAATCGCTCACGGATTTACACGGATAAAACGGATTAAAATCCCAATCAACTCAATTCCGTCATCCATACGAATCTCTCACGTTGCTCTCCATAGGAATGATAGAGCTATTTATATTGATCTCACACTTCGATAAACTCAATTATTACATAGTGTTAAATACTTTTATTGTTGACATCGGAAATGATTAGATTTTTTTGTATGGTGTTTACAGAAGAGTATTATTATTTTATAGAAAATAACAATAAGGATGACCCATGTGAGAAACAAGAAAATTTGATGTGTGAAAATAGAGGAGTATTAAATGAAAGATCGCATTACTAACATAATCATTTTAATTGAAATAATAATAATAATATTAGCATTTATAATTTTACCATACTTTAAAATTTTGCATTTTGAAGTAATAAATATGATAATACTGATGGCAACAGCTATAATCATCTTTTGGTATACATTTGAAACAAATAAAATAAGAAAATATGAACAGGAACGAATATCTTTATTGAAAAGACCCATGATTAATATTCACTTATTTCAACACCAAAAAATTCATTCTGATATACGATTAAGAATAACTAATCGTTCTAATGATTTTGCATCATGTTTAGTTAATTTAACCGCTAGTATAAATAGTGAAAATATTAATATAGTACTACCGGGATATTATGGAGATATGTATTGGAATCTCCCATATAATGATTCATCAGAAGGTCATTTTGATTTAAGGGAAATGTTAAGATTGTCTGGAATTTTATCAGAAAAAAATATTGATAATTTAAATACTACAAACACAAGAACCGTAGTTAATAGTATTAGTGAACAATTAAAAAGTAAATTTTCTATAGAATCAAATTTAGAAATAAATTTTAGTGTCGAGGTGTTTAGTTTTAATGAATATGGTAATTTTATTAATTATCTTCCAAAAAGATATAAATTTTCTTTTGCAAAACATACATTAATTCCTGAAATAACTTATGCTGAACCATATTTTGATTTCAACAAAATACCTAGTTGGATTGAGAATGAAGTAAAAAAGAAATATTTAAATATGTAATACTTCATCAAGATTTTACCTGTGAAGTTGTACTGTGATGCAATAAATAAAAAGCTTTGAATGTTTTAGTATTCCCCAAACTCAATAAACATCTTACCAGAATCATGTCCCAAAAAGATAATTCCATCTCTTTCTTTGATTTCTGATAATATTTTCTTCTTAGCGTTGAATGTATCTTTACGGTTTATGTCAAATGCTGTGGTAACGGCTAAATGACGGTTAATTTCCATTGGCAATATATCACCAGGATAATAGGCAAGCTTGTTGTCACTATCAATTCTAACAACCTGTGTTCCTTCGCTGTGTCCGCCAGTGAGTTCTAAAACAACATCTTTAGTTAGCTCGAAATCACCATCAATAAGCTTGTAGTTCCCAATATCTTCTAAAAGTTTAAGATCTTCTTTAAAATTGTAAGATGCGTTATTCAGTTCATCAGGATTTTGGGCAATTTCCCATTCCTTTTGTTGAATTACATGAAGTGCATTTGGGAATGTGAGTTGTTTTTTGTCATCTATAAATGAGACAATTCCACCAGCATGATCAAAATGGAGATGTGTTAGAACAACAATATCGATATCATTTCTGGTAAGCCCAAGTTCCGCGAGTGATTCCAATAAAATGAATTTTGAAGGTGAATATATTTTTTGTACTTTTTCACTTATTTTATTTCCAAGCCCTGTATCAACGAGAATGTTCTTGTTTTCGGAGCGAATCAATAGAAGATTCATGGCAAGTTTGATCCTGTTTTTATCATCAACTTTAACAAGTTTTTGCCATAAAGCTTTGGGCATAATGCCCATTGAGGCGCCGGCATCTCCAAACCAATAACCGGCAGAGATCATTTTACAGTCGGTTAAACCGATTTTGATTTTGGCTTCCTATTTGCAGATTTATTAGCAGGAAGAACAACCACACGTTTTCTGGAACCGTCACCAATGGTTCTGGTTCTAAGTGAGCTGTCTTTCTCTATTTGCTGATGAACAACTTTTCTGTTGCTGGCATGAAGTGGTTCGAAGGTATAACTTTTTCCAGTATCTTTAACCTTTTTTGCGATGCTGTCCACTTTTTCCAGTAATGCTTTTTTACGTCTATCGCGGTATCCATCAACGTCTATAATAATTTGTATTTTTTTCTTCTCAGCTTTGTTAACCATTTGATTTAAAAGATGTTGGAAACTATCAAGCAACTTCGCTTCCTTCCCAATAATAAACCCTGCATCTTTAGAATTATTTATTGTTACCATGTATGTGCTGTCTTTTTGAGTCACTTCAACATTGCCGGTAGTAATATTCATCTTTGCCAAGATTCCCTCAGCAAAATCTTTAGTCATTTTAATTATTTCATCTGGATTGCTGTTAACTGCAACTTCTTTTTTAGCAGGACTTTTCTTAGTAACTTTTTTACTTTTTATTTTCCTGATTTTTGTGTTTTGTTTGGGAACGTTTTGCTGTTTTGGTTTTACCAAGTGTGCTTTACTTTGTTTATACGTAAATTTTATAGTTGTTGGTTTTACACCAAAAATTCCCATGAAACCGCTTGAGCCTTCTTTTACTACTTCAAATTTGAAATCGTTGAGCCCAAGATTGTGCTCTTTCATAAAATCAGATATTATTCTTGAGGTTGATTTTCCTGTAACTAAAGTTTCTTTCATTGTTGTATATTCCTTACATAAATTTTTTCTTGATAAAATACTGCTGAATAGAACCGATTATAGAGAAAACAGTCCAGTATAAAACTAATCCAGATGATAATCCTTTAAAGATAAAGAACATCATGATAGGCATAAAATACATCATCATTTTTTGAGATTGTTGTTGTGCTTTTTGTTTGTCATCCATTCCATCTAAAGTTGCTTTAGAAGGAGCCATGAGTTTTTGCTGAACGAACATAAATACTGCCATTAAAATTGGGAGCGCCCAAATTGGATCTGGTTCAGAGAGGTCTGGTAACCAGCCAAAACTTGCTTGTCTTAACGAAATTGAATATCTTAAAAGCGGATACAGTGCAAATATAACTGGCATTTGAAGCAGCATTGGAAGGCATCCACCTAGTGGATTTACACCGTGCTCTTTATATAATTTTTTAAGTTCCGCATTCATCTTTTGCGGATCACCCTTATATTTTGCCTGAAGTTCTTTTGTAAGTGGTTGGATCTTCTGCATTTTGGTTGTAGATTCAAAACTCTTATGAGTTAATGGATAGAGAAGTGTTTTAAGAATAATAGAAAAAATAATTATTACAACACCCCAACTTGGAATAAACCCATATAAAAAGGATAAGAACCAGAGGAATAATTTACTTAAACCTTGTAAAAATTTTGGTCCCATTTCCACAATGTTCTCAATTCCAATACCATATGCTTTTAATCTGCCATAATCTAGTGGACCTAAATACAAATTATAGTTGTGATCTATCTGAGAGCCAATAGTTGAAACCGATAATTTCATAGAAGGACTTTCCTCTAATTTAAAAGCAGAGATCTTGTTCATTTCTATCAGTTCATCAGCTATTATTGCCATTGTAAAATATTTGGAACGAACCGCAGCCCAGTCGATACTTCCGGAAGCTTTTCTCTCTTCTTTAAGTTTAGATAGTGCTATCTTATTAATGTCATTATCTACCTGAGAAATAACAGCATATTCTCTGTTTTTCATTTTCAGATAATCTTCCGTATCGGCAATACCACCGCCAAAATCAATCTCATAACCGCTTACATTTTCAAAGCCGTTAAGTTGTGTTTTCATGTTAACTTGATAGTCGTCTTCCAGTGTGAATATCTTTTTGTAAGTTCCTTTTTCTGTATTGGAAATAAAAGTAACTTTGCGGCTGGCTTCATTTATTTCATATTGGAACGGTATGCTGGAATAGTTGGAAATATTACCGACTGTATCATTAAGTCTGGTATTAAGAATACTACTATTTTCATTAATTAATTCAACAAAAGAAACCTTATCTTTCATAAAGAATCCCTTAAGCTGAACCGAATTGATAACTGCACCTCTGTTACTGAAAGTTACTATAAAAAGTTCATTTTCTAAAACGATATTATCGTTGATATCAACATCGTTATCAAGTGCAATGATTTCAGTTTCGTTTGCTAGGGGTTGTTCGAGGGGAGTGGTTGTTTCTGCTGTTTGTTGTTGTGTGTCTGTAACGTTTTCTGTAGCTTGCTGATCTTGCGTAGCTGGCTTATTTCTTTTCCAAATAAATTCACTGCTAATCCAAAATACAACAAGTATAAGCAAAACAGCTAAAAGTGTTTTTTTGTCCATGAATTCTCCTTATGGTAGCGGGTCGTGACCACCCTCATGAAACGGGTGACACTTTGATATTCTGAAAATCGATAATTTCAGGGCTTTTAGGAATGAGTACTTAGAGAATGCCTGATATGAATATTGACTGCAAGTTGGTGTAAACCGGCAAGAAGGTGGTAGTACAACAGAAATATATCTTCTATAAAAAGTTATGATCAATAATGCAACTTTGTTAAAAACTTTCATTTTATATTTTCAAATAATTGAACTAATTCTTCCTTAATTTTTTGCCATATAGCAGTTCCCGCATCGGGTTTTGCTATTATCACCAATTCTACACCAGCTGGATGTAATTCTTCATGTTCTCGTAGGAAGGCACGAACACGGCGCTTCACTTTATTTCTAATTACCGCATTTCCCACTTTTTTACTAACTACGATTCCAGCTGCAAAATGATCTTCAAGTATTTTCTTCTTTAAAAAAACAAAGAGACTACCTTCAGTTTTTATATTATCTCTATAAATACTCTGGTATTCTCTTTTTGAGGTTATTGATAGCATTAATCGCTTACAGTTAAGCGAGTTCTACCTTTTGCTCTTCTTCTTGCTAAAACTTTGCGGCCGGCTTTTGTAGACATTCTCAATCTAAAGCCGTGCTTATTTTTCCTCTTTCTATTATGAGGTTGATAAGTCCTTTTCATCTTAGATCTCCTTTAAAAATTTCCAATTTATATATCAGATAACTCTTTATTTTATACCTTTTTATAAAGGCTGGAACAAACTGAAATATGAAGTCTTACTGTCAAGATTTATTTGCTTAACAGCATAAGCACACTACCTGAAGATGGTTTGTCCCCTTTCTGGTCCCACAGAAACTATTGTTACATTCTTGCCGATAAGCTCTTCTATTTTCGCTATATATTTTTTTGCATTTTCGGGTAGTTTACCATATTCGGTTATGCCTGTTATATCAGTGCTCCATCCGGGAACTTCTATGTATTGCGGAATTGCATTTTCAATGTCTTTAGCAGAATGTGGGAATTGGTTTGTTATGACGTCTCCAATTTTGTAGGATGTACATATTTTCAATGTATCAAATCCAGATAGAACATCTAATAATGTAAAAGCAATTTCATCGATCCCGTTTATCATTGCTGTGTATTTTGCAGCTACAGCATCAAACCATCCGCAACGTCTTGGCCGCCCTGTTGTAGAACCGAATTCATTTCCCTGTATTCTTATCTTATTTCCAACCTCATCGTGTAATTCAGTAGGAAATGGACCCTTTCCTACACGGGTATAATAACTTTTAAAGATACCCACGACCCGATCAATTTTTTTGCCAAATCCAGCACCAATTGCTATCCCGCCAGAAGAAGTATGAGAAGATGTAACAAAGGGATATGTTCCAAATGTTACATCAAGAAGTGTACCCTGAGCTCCTTCAAAAAGTATATTTTTATCCGTAGCTTCATTTAGTAAATATGGTATCTGCTTAAGAAATGGCTTCATTCTATCAGTTATCTGATTCAATTTTTCAAATACAGTTTCTATCTCAGAGATCGGATAATGATGGAATCTTATAATATTTTCTAATCTCTCTTTTAAATATTCTTTATCAAACAGATCTCCAAAACGTATTCCGTAGCGTGCAACAGCATCAGAATAGCAAGGACCAATACCGCGCTTTGTTGTTCCAATATTTGTCTGTTTGCTATCTGCCTCAGCTTTCCCATCAAGTTCGCAATGAAGTGGCAGAACTATCTGAGCTCGAGGATCTATGAAAAATCTATTTTCAAACGAAATTCCTTGCTCCTTTAGGCCGTCCATTTCTGCTAATAATTGGAATGGATCGATCACAACTCCACTACCAATCAAACATGTTTTTCCCGGATACAAAATACCTGATGGAACAAGATGAAATACAAATTTTTTGTCTTTTAATTTAATTGTATGTCCAGCGTTATTCCCACCTTGAAAACGAACAACATAATCAGCATCTTTTGCTAAAACATCAACGATTTTTGCTTTTGCTTCATCACCCCAAGCACAGCCCAAAACAGCAGTTGAATACATACAAACCTCACAATTTTTTAGATTTATTTTCTCGAACCACTTGAATAGTAATTTGGCAAAAACACTACCAAAATTACAAAACATTTCTTAGCTATAAGGTTTTTCTGTCAATATTTCAATTACCTAAATATTATGTTGTACCGTTATACAACAAAATAAGTATTGACAATTACTATTATAGAATATTGTTGCACCGTAGTGGTACAAAAGGAGATAATGAATGCAAGAATTTATAAATGAATTAGTAATGGTTGGCCTTACAGAAAACGAAGCCAAAACCTATATTTTATTATTAAAGCAATCTTTAACAGCAACAAAAATTGCTCAAACAATAAAAGTGAATAGATCTAATGTTTATGGAATAATTGCCAGTTTAGTACAGAAGGGTTATGTACATGAGGTTAATGGTAAAGTAAGAACAGTGATGGCGATAAACCCTAAGATAGCTTTTAATACAACAAAAACAACTTTACAGATGCGCATAAAGTTGATGGAAAAGCTATCAAAAGAACTATTCCCATATTTTGAAGCAGATAAACAACAGGGATCTAAAGAACTGATAAAAATTCTACATGCAAAATCAGCGATAATAAATACTTTAGAAAAATTGGAAACAGAAGCAGAGAAAGAGGTTTTAGCTTTTAGTAAACCACCTTATTTGATGAATGTTAACAATTTGAACAATTTAAATATCCCTCAAAGAGACAGTGCTAAGAAAGGAGTAAGTTACAAAGCAGTACATCAAATCGAACCTGAGAACCAAGAAAATTTCATTAAGAGAATGAAGTATTTTGAAAGTATGGGAGAGGAAGTTAGAGTTGCAAAATCGCTTCCCATGAAACTATTTATTTTCGATAATAAGATTGCTGTTTTTACACTTGAAAACAAACTTAGTACAATTTCAAATTTCACATTCACATCTTTTGAACATACAGATGTAGCTCAAACATTTACACAGATTTTTAAGCAATATTGGGATAATGCAATCCCACTTGGAAAATTTATTACTAAAGTAAAAAAAGGAGTAGAAAAATGAAAAAATTGATTTTATTATTTGTGTTTGTATTGCCTGTGATTCTTGGCTCCACTGTTATTCCAGCAGGTGATGTAAATGGAGTATGGGATTTAGCTGGAAGCCCTTACTATATTGATGGAGAGATAATAATCCAAGCCGATACAGAACTGGAAATTGAAGCTGGTGTAGATGTTATTTTTAATGATCATTATAAGCTTAATATTTATGGTAGGATAGTAGCAAATGGTACAGTAACAGACTCAATAAGATTTACACCATTAGATGCAGCACTTGGATGGCACGGATTAAGATTTTATGATGGAAATCTCAGTTCACTTTCAGCAAATGAGATTAGCTATTGTCAGTTTATTCAGGGTTATGGTTTGGGCGAAAATGAAGATAAAAATGGTGGTGCAATTTTTTGTTCTAATACTTCAAACCTTACTATTGATAATTCCTATTTCTTCCAGAATTATTGTGAATGGGATGGTGGTGCAATATACTTAGAAGATAGCTCAAATGTAAATATCAATAATAGTATGTTTATGATGAATGATTGTGCGTTCTATGGTGGTAGCATAATAGCTTACGCTTCAAACCCTATAATAGATGGTTGTACGTTTAAACAAAATTCTTCAGATATTTTTGCTGCGGGTTTTTCATTTTGGAACAATTCAAATCCTGAACTATATGACTGTAAGTTTATCGATAATAATGCAGGAGCATGTACAGCAGTATATGGTGTGAGCTCAAGTATAATAATGGCAAATATTCTTTTTGTTAACAATGAGACTCAATTCGGCTCTGGAGCTGCCTGCGGAATAGTAAGCTGTACTATAGAAGCAACAAATATCACAGCTGTAGATAACATCTCTCCACTTTCCGGAGGTGCCTTTTGGGTAAATGGAGGGACGTTAAACCTGTATAATTCAGTTTTATGGAATAACTTACCGGAAGATATTTTCGTATTAGATGGAAGTGCAAATTTATCAAATAGTTGCATAAGTGATGGCTCTACAGGAACTTTTGTCATTTCAGATGATCCTCAGTTTATAGATTATGCTGATCTCGATCTTCATTTATCAGAAACCTCACCCTGTATTGATACTGGAGATGAAACTTTGGTTTCCTTTCCACTTCCAGTTTTTGACCTAGATGGAAATGACAGAATAATTGATGGTGATGAAAATGGCACTGCAACTATTGATATGGGTGTTTATGAATTTGTACCAGGAACTTTTACAACTGGTTTTATTTCTGGCGTTGTTACTGATGAAGATGGCCTTTTACTTGAAAATGCAGAGATAACTGCTGGCTCTTATACAGCTATAACAAACGTAAATGGTGAATACGATATAGAAGTTGAAGCCGGAGAATATACTGTTTCCTGCTATTTAGAAGGCTATGATGTTCCTGATGATATAATAGTAAATGTTATTATAGGAGAAATATCTTTCGCAGATTTTGAATTGGTAGAGGAAGTTGGAATAGAAAATCAACTTATTACTCAAGAATTTATTCTTAAGGGTAACTATCCGAATCCTTTTAATCCTTCCACAAAGATTCATTTATCACTACCAAATAATTCAACTCTAAATTTATCTATATTTAATTCAAAAGGACAATTCATAAAATGTTTGGTTGATGATGCTCTATCTGCAGGTTTGCATAATTTTACATGGAATGGCAGAACGCAAAATGAAACAGATGCAGCTTCGGGAATTTATTTCTACAAAGCAACTACAGAAACAGAAACAAAAATAGGAAGAATGTTGTTGCTGAAGTAGAGAAATGTAATTTCATCTAAATTAAATATGGAACCGCTATCGAAAGATGGCGGTTTTGTTATTAAAAAAAGTTGACGATAAAGAATGATTGTCAAATGTGTTTCTGTATTTATCACATGGGGGCTTAATGGATGAATTAAAAAAAATCAGAGTAATGATTGCAAAACCCGGATTGGATGGACATGACAGGGGAGCAAAATATATTGCAAGAGCATTGCGGGATGCAGGTATGGAAGTGATTTACACAGGAATCAGACAAACACCTGAACAAATAGTAAATGCAGCAATTCAGGAAGATGTAGATATAGTAGGCTTAAGTTTACTTTCCGGTGCTCATAATTTTCTGTTTCCCAAAATAGCAGCTTTACTTACAGAAAAAGGTAAAGATGATGTAATGCTTTTTGGTGGTGGAGTAATTCCTGAAGAAGATATTGATTTCCTTAAATCAAAAGGGTTTAAGGCTATATTTACACCTGGTACACCTGCTCAGGATGTAGTCGATTTTATTAGAGAGAGTATCTAAAATGAATGAAAATACTGAGGGAAAAATTTATACAAATTCAGATAAGTCACTCTACTTAACAATTTCAAAAGATGATCTTTCAGCTTATCTCACAATTCAAGACAATGGCAATATGATAGACGAAAAAGAGATCTCTAACCTTCTCTCTTCTGTGGGAGTAAAAAATGGATTGGATGAGGCAATTGATTATAATGCTAAAAATGAAATTACAAAAGAAATTGGTGAACCTTTTCTTATTGCTTTGGCAAATGTAACAAGATCTGAAGCAGGAATAAAATATAATTTTGATATTGAATCTTGTATAAATCCAGATCAACAATATGAAATGGATGATCTATCTCAGTTTGAAAAGGTTGAGAAAGATCAGGCAATTGCCGATGTTTCTGCAAGTGAGATACAAAGTGGTGATGCTGATATTTTTGGAAATGTGGTCTCAACAGATAATGGTCATCAGGTGAATGTGGATGACATAATGGGAAATAATGTTCATTTCTCTGCAGAAACAAATCAGATCTTGGCTACTGAAGCCGGATATCCATATTTAAATCATGAGAATAAATTATTTATTAGATCTACTTTCATATCTCAAGATATTCATGATACAAACAAGAAGATTTACGGAAGCACAACTATCGAAGGAGTTATTTCAAATTCCAACCTAGAAATTTTTGGTGACCTTTGGGTAAAAGGGAATGTTCGTGGTTGTAAGCAGGGTGGAATTATTGTTCATGGAGATGTGATATTAGATTATGCAGAGAATTCTGATATTTATGCTTCTGGGAATATAACGATCCACCATAATGCCAGAAACTGCTTAATGTATGCAAATGGAGGCATTGAGGCAACGGAGAACAGCTCAATTTCTGGAGGTGTTATTCAAGGTGGAGAAGGACTAGAAGTATTTACTGTTGGAAGCCCGCTTAATATTCTAACAGAAGTAGAAATTGCTATAGCTCCATTTACAAAAGAACAGATTCGTACTACCAGCAGTAAGTTAGCACAGGCAAGAAATTCTGAGGAGATAGATGAACTCTTAATCTCTTCACAGATTGATAAGTTAAAAGAATTACAATCTGAATTTAATAATGAATTAGAAAGATCACATAACATGAACTCACCAAAGATCATTATAAAAGGGGAATTATTTCCAAATTCTAATATAAGAATATTAAAAGACATATTAGAAATTTCAACTGAGAAGAATAACGTAGAAATATCAGCAACTGATTCTGGTTTGGAGATAAATGAAGTTGACAGAATATAGCACCAAATATCTTTTGTTAATAAAAATAATTAGTGGGTATAGAGAAAGTGAAGTATCTGTGGATTAAAACAATAGATCAAAAAGATTTTAGTATAAATGATAAAAGCATTTACCAACCGGTAGATGCTTTTTTTGTTTTAAAAAGAGTTAAGGGGATTACATGAAAAAACAATTAGAGATATTAATTCAAATGCAAAAATATGATACGGTGATTGGTAAAAAAAATATTCTTACTGAAGAATTACCCCAGCAATTGAATAGTTTGAAGCAATCTCTATTAGATGCAGACGAAACAGTTAACACTACAAAAAGTGAGCTTGATGAAAACCAGAAAGACCAAAAATTAAAAGAACTCGATATTGCAGATAATAACACAAAAGTTGCAAAATATAAAAATCAGCTTCTAACCATTGAAACTAACAAAGAATATAAAGCACTTAATAGCGAGATCAATCATTTAGAAAAGAAAAATTCTGGGATCGATGATGAACTGATAGGTTTGATGGAGATCGAATCTGAACTTCGAGAGCGTTTAGAAGAAAACGAAGAGGCACAGAGAAAAGCATCTGACGAATTAAAAGCTAACGAAGAAAAACTTGAAAAAGAAATTCAGGAAGTTCAAAAAGATATTGAAGAATTAAAAAGTAAAAGAAATAAAAAGGCTATAGAACTTCCAAGAGACCTTATTCGTAGGTATGGAAATTTAATAAAGAATAAAAACCGCAAAGCAGTTGTATTTAGCGATAATAAAGCCTGCAGTGGATGCGGATATACAATTAGACCACAAGTTGAGATTGACATAAAAGCAGGTGACTCTGTAATTTATTGTGAAAGTTGTGGTAGAATTCTAGTAGATCATTTAGAAAGTAATTAGAATAGTCAAAGAAGATAAAGTGTCTGCTGCGTGGAAACACGGAGAGGAAAGTCCGAACACTACAGGGCAGGATACTTCTTAACGGGAAGTTCTGGTAACAGAAAGCTAGCTCCACAGAAATAAACTACCAGATATCATTTGATGTTTGGAAAAGGTGAAATGGCGGTGTAAGAGACCACCAGTTCTCG
>CAXCCM010000017.1:0-18169 GCA_963981005.1 uncultured bacterium
AAAACTAGAAGAATATAGAAAATTGAATGAGCAGAATGGGCGTTATAAATATGGTATCGGATTTTCGTGTAGCTATCGTGGATGTGCTCTGGGTGCTGAAGGAACAGATGCAACTTCTGCTATTGTATCGGTTCAGGCAGATGGCAGTATTTATGTGCTTACAGGTTTAAATGAGAACGGACAGGGCATGCGAACTACATTCTCACAGGTTGCAGCAGAAGTTCTTGGAACGAACTTGGAAAAAATTGTTTTCCTTGAACCTCAAACGGCTACAATAACTGATGGTGGTACAACTGTTGCTTCTAGAGGGACTCTAATGGGTGGGAATGCAGTAATTATTGCTGCAAATAAAGTTAAGGATAGGATATTCAATACAATAAAAGAAGATCTGCAAGTAACAGATATTAAAGAGACCATTTGGAAGGATGGAACAATATCAAGAAAAACTCCACTTTCAGATGTAAAATCTATAAATTTTGAAGAAGCATCAGAAAAAGCATACTGGGCAGGAGATAACCTTTCTGCTTATGGATGGTACAATGCACCTGAAGTGAGTTGGGATGAGGCTACCGGACAAGGCAATGCATATTTTACATACGTTTATGGCTCTCATGTTGCAGATATTAAAATTGATACGTCTACCGGAAAGATCGAAGTAAAAAACATTACAGCTGCTCATGATGTTGGAAAGGTTCTGAACAAACTCGGTGCTGAAGGACAAGTTTATGGTGGAGTAACTCAAGGTTTTGGCTATGCCGTTATCGAAGATTATAATATTCAAGATGGTGTTGTGAAATCTGATAACCTTGATAATTATTTAATTCCTACAATTAAAGATATTGGGAACATAAATCCTGTATTAATTGAAAATGAAGATGTTGATGGTCCGTTTGGGGCTAAAAGTTTGGGTGAACCAACATTAGAGTTAACCTCCTCTGCAATTAATAATGCACTTAAATTTGCTGTAGGAACGCAATCATACGAATTGCCTTTAACTTTAGAGAAAGTTTTCCTCGGAATCAATCTCAGAAAACCATCCAGACAAAGCCAGATAGCGGCACATGATTCTTGTAAAACACACATAAAAGTTGTAGATAAACAAACTTTACGCATCACAAATGTAAAAACACAAACTCCACAAGATCTTAAAGATGCATTAAATATGTTATCGAAACAAGAGTTGCAGATTATTTCTGGTGGAACAGATATGATCATTGAGCTTCGAATGAAAACTGGGAGCCATAAACTTCTGGATATTTCACATTTAAAAGAATTACAGAACATAAAAGTTTCAGCTGAAGTAATCAGAATTCGCGGAGGATGTACATTTACACAAATATTATCTCAAAAGGAAATTCAGAAATATTTTCCAATGCTTACTCAGGCATGCTCAACAATTGGGTCGTTGCAGATAAGAAACAAGGGAACGATTGGCGGTAACATCGTAAACGCAGCTCCTTGTGCAGATTCATATCCACCACTCATTGCTTATAATGCAGAATTTGTTTTATCTTCTATAAATGGAAACAGAAAGATTAAAGCCGATGAATTCATAATGAAGAATTACAAAACACAATTGAAGAGTGATGAGATATTAACAGAGATCATTATTCCTATTCCAAAGAAGAATTATAAATACAGTTATTTCCAACTTGGCAGAAGAAATGCTGTGAATATAACCAGAATCAGCATTGGAATTCTTGTTTCATTTAAAAATAATGAAGTAGAAGAATGCAAACTTGTTTCTGGTTCTTTATTCCACAAACCAATGCGGATAAAAGAGATTGAAGATCTTTTAATAGGGAAACAACTCACGTTAGGTTTGATAGAAAATATTGAAGAACCATTGAAGAAAATTATTGATGATGAAATTGGTAAACGCTGGTCATCTGCATATAAACTACCGGTCTTTGTTAATATGACCAAAGATGCTTTAAAAGAAATATTGGAACAAAGAGGATAATGATGATAAATTTAAAAATTAATGTTAATGGTAAAGATCATGATCTGCAAGTTGATGATTCATTGCGCTTATTAGATGTTTTACGCGATGAGTTAAAACTTTCTGGTACTAAAGAAGGTTGCGCAGTTGGAGAATGCGGAGCATGTACAATCATTATGAATGGTGAAGCTGTGAATTCATGTTTAATTTTGGCAACTCAGGCAAATGATGCAATTATTGAAACTGTTGAAAACCTGGAAGAAGACGATGTACTTTCCAAACTGCAAAACGCTTTTGTAGAAGAAGGTGCGATACAATGCGGCTTTTGTACACCGGGAATGTTGATGAGTGCAAAGGCACTACTCGATAAAACTGCACATCCAACCGAAGAGCAGATAAAGGAAGCATTGGAAGGAAATCTCTGCAGATGCACCGGTTATGTTCCAATTTTAAATGCAGTAATAAAAGCTGCTGAATAGCACTAAACCTTTTGATGAATTGTAATTTAGAACTTTTTTATTTGACTTTAAAGAATGATTCATAGAAAAGGCAATAATCTTAATATAATAAATAAGGAGAAAAAAATGAAAAAAATAGTATTAACAATGGTATTGACGGTGATGTTAACAACACTCGTTTTTGCTGAATCAGAAAAGATTGCTTATATTGACACAGAAAAAATCATGATGACTAGCCCGGAAACTCAGGAAGCACAGACCATTTTGATGGGAGAACGTCAGAAATGGGAACAAGAAATAGCTGACATGGATGCTGAGATCGAACAACTTTATGTTGATTATGAAAGTAAGAAAATGATCTTAACTGAAACTGGAAAACAAGAAGCAGAAACTAAGATCATGGCATTATCTGAAGCACGTCAGGCAAGAGTTCAAGAACTTTTCGGTGAGACTGGAGCATTTATTCAGAGACAAAATGAACTTTTAGCACCTATCCTGAATAAATTGAAGACTATCATTGAAAAAGTTGCTATCGAAAACAACTATTCTATAGTTTTTGATGCTTCTGCAGGTAGCATACTTTATGCAAAACCAAGTTTAGACATCACAGACCTAATATTAAATGAGATGGAAAAAACTGTTGAATAAATGAAGAAATTCAATTTCTCGCTAACACCCAAAAAAATAGCTTCTAAGCTAGAATGCACTACGGAGTTTGCTAATAAAGTTAAGCTTGATAATGTGGCTGAACTTAAGGAAGCTAACGAACATTCTGTTTGTTTTTTTGAGAATCCTAAATTTATTAATACACTTAAAAAGACAAAAGCGGGATTGATATTTGTTCCAAAAGATTTTGATAAAAGCCTAAAACCAAACACAAATCTTCTATTTATCGATAACCCATACATCCATTTTATGATGCTTGTGAAAACATGGTTGAAGCTGAATGATCCCAAAAAGAAGAGAAGTATTCATACCTCTGCAATTATAGCTAAATCTGCTTCACTTGGTAAAAATATAAGTATAAATGGAAATTGTGTGATCGGAGAAAATGTGGTTATCGGTGATAACACGATTATAGAGAGTAATTGTGCGATTAAGGATAATGTGCTAATCGGAAAGGATTGCCACTTTCACCCAAATACTACAATTTATGAAGATTGTGAATTGAAAAATAATATAATTCTTCATGCTGGATGTGTTATCGGTGCCGATGGGTTTGGTTACATATTTCACAATGGAATTCATAACAAAGTTCCCCAGGTTGGGAACGTAATAATTGAAGATGATGTTGAGATCGGTGCAAACTCAACCGTAGATAGAGCTACTTTAGGTTCTACTATAATAGGTAAAGGAACCAAACTTGATAATCTTGTTCAGATTGGTCATAATTGTATAATCGATGAGAATTCTGTGTTGTGTGCACAATCTGGTCTTGCAGGTAGTACAATTATTGGTAAAACCGTATATATTGCAGGACAGGTTGGAGTAGCTGGTCATTTAAAAATTGACGATGGAGCAATGATTGGAGCTCAATCTGGAGTGACCAATAATGTTCCAAAGGGTGCTAAATTATTCGGTTCACCTGCCATAGAAGCCAGACTTCAAAAAAGGATAATGGTTTCGGAAAAATATTTACCTGACGTTGTGAAAGATTATAGAAAACGTCTGAAAGCAAAGGATAAAAAATGAAAGAATTTAAAAAAACCATAAAAGGCACGATCAGTTATAATGGGATAGGACTTCATTCCGGTCATATTTCTACATTAACATTTAAACCTGCCGATAAAGATGATGGAATTATCTTCATTCGAACCGATATGGAAGGCAACCCAGAAATCCCAGCAGATATTGATCATGTTATTGATATTTCTAGAGGTACAACAATTGGAGTTGGAAAAGCAACTGTTGCAACTATAGAGCATGTGCTTGCTGCAATTAAGGGACTAAATATTGATAACATTCGTATCGAAGTGGATGGGCCTGAAGTACCTGTAGCAGATGGAAGTGCAATAATTTATATGGAATTGTTAAAGAAAATTGGAATTATGGAACAGGATGTTGAACGTGAATATTTAGAGATTGAAAAGCCTCTATCTTTTTCTGCTCCTGCCGATAATGTAGATATTGTTATTGTTCCTTCTGATGATCTTAAGGTTACTTTTATGGTTGACTACCAGCAGAAAGCTTTGGGTACTCAGTATACAACAATGCAAACACTCGATGACTTTGAAGAAGATTTTGCATCTGCCAGAACGTTTTGTTTCCTACACGAAATTATTATGTTAAAAGAAGCTGGTTTAATTAAAGGTGGCTCTTTAGAAAATGCTTTAGTTGTTGCTAACCCGGATACACCAAAAGAAGAAATCCAGCGTTTGAGAGATATGTTCAATTATCATGAAGAAATAAATGTAGGTTCAGATGGATTATTAAATCATACACCTTTGCGTTATTACAATGAATTTGTTCGTCATAAGGTTGTTGATCTTATTGGTGATATTGCACTTCTTGGTGTTCCAATAAAAGGGCATTTTTTAGCTGCGAGATCTGGTCATAAAACAAATGTAGAATTAGTTAAGAAGCTTCGTAAGCTACATAAAAAACAAGAATTGCAGAAGATCTACCAAAAGAAAAAGTCGGAAGAAGTTGTATTTGATATTAATGCAATTCAGAAAATACTTCCGCACAGATATCCCTTCTTGTTGATTGATAAAATAATTGAATTTGAAGCTGGTGAACGTATTGTTGGCTTAAAGAATGTTACAATTAATGAACCATTTTTCAATGGACACTTTCCTGGACATCCGGTTATGCCGGGAGTTCTAATTGTAGAAGCTATGGCTCAAACTGGTGGTATCATGCTACTTAATGCACTTGATGATCCCGAGCAATATGTTGCATATTTTGCTTCAATAAATAATGTAAAATTCCGTAAGCCGGTTAGCCCTGGTGATACATTACGATTTGAACTTAAGGTAATTTCTATGAAACGCGGTCTAGCCAAAATGCACGGTGATACTTATGTTGGAAGCACAAAAGTTTGTGAAGGTGACTTCCTAGCAAAGGTTATGAAGAAGTAAGATAAGATTGAGATTTAAGTTTAAGGTTTAGAGTGGAGAGAGATATATGACTAAAATTCACCCAACTGCAATAGTAGACCCAAAAGCACAAATTGGTGAAAATTGTATTATCGGTCCATTTTGTATTGTTCATGATGATGTGAAAATGGGAGATAATAATGAACTTGTTTCTAATGTTATTATTGATGGTCCTACCACAATCGGTAATGGAAATAAATTCTTTCATTCTGCTGTAATTGGAACTGACTGTCAGGATTTAAAGTATAATGGTGAACCAACTCAATTAATAATTGGCAATAACAATACATTCCGCGAATTCTGTACTGTTAACAGATCTGCAACAATGGATGAACCAACTCAAATTGGAGATAATTGTCTTTTAATGGCATATTCTCATGTCGCTCATAACTGTATTCTTGGCAGCAATCTCATTATGGCAAATGCTGTTAATCTGGCTGGTCATATTCAAATTTATGATAATGTAATAATCGGAGGGATGGTAGCTATACATCAATTTGTAAAAATTGGTACCTTTGCGTTTATTGGTGGGAAGTCTGGCATTAAGAAGGATATTCCTCCCTTTACTCGCGGCGAAGGATTTCCGTATAAGGTTATGGGCCTAAACAGTGTTGGATTGCAAAGACGTGGCTTCTCTAATGAGGCAATAAAATCCATAAAAGACGTTTATAAATTATTTTATAAATCCGGTTTGAATACAAGCCAGGCAATGGAACAAGCTTTAGCAATTCCTAATCTTACTAAGGAACAAGAAGTATTCCTCGATTTTGTAAAGGATTCTGATAGAGGGATCATTAAATAGATTCTAAAGAATAAATAATATATTAAACGGTGAGAAGTTTCTCACCGTTTTTTTTATTACTTTTTTTGTAGGAACGATTACCCTTTATTGTCCAAGAATCATTTTTATGGTCAATTCGGAGAGTTGAGCCTCAGATTTTGAAAACTTCAGCATTATTTATCGGTCTTGTCATCCTCAATCTAACTAAAGACTTTAGATTCCCGTTTTCACGGGAATGAACGTGATCGATACTTCTATTATTGGTAATCTTCCGAAGGTTAAAAATTATTGAGAGTCACATAACCTTCGGAAGGATGTACAAAAAAATGCCCCTCAGAAATTGCTGAAGGGCATACTATATTTATCTAACTATTAGATTATTTCTTTTTGTTACGAGTTCCCATTTTCTTCTCTTTTTTGTTGAAGTGTTCAACCATGAGTGGACTTGCAACAAATATTGAAGAATATGTACCAACAACTACACCAACCAATATTGCAAATGCAAAATCATGAATAACTGTTCCACCAAAGATATAAAGACTTAGAACAACCACAAATGTTGTGAGTGAAGTTATAATTGTTCTACTAAGTGTTTCGTTAATACTATGATTTATCACACTACCATATGATTCTTTTCTATACAATTTTAGATCTTCACGAATTCTATCGAAAACAACAATTGTATCATTAAGAGAATAACCCACAATCGTAAGCAATGCTGCAACAATAGAAAGGCTGATCTCTTTTCCTAATAATGAGAAGATACCAACTGTAATTAGAATATCATGGAAAAGTGCAGCTACAGCTGCCAGACCGAATGTTAATTCGAATCTCCACCAGATGTAGAGGATAATTCCAAGAAGTGCCCAGAATATTGCTAGAATCGCTTTACCTTTCAATTCATCACCAATTTTGGGACCCACTTCTTCTTGAAGACGAATGAGTGTGTCAAGATCAACATTGTTAGGAAATTTTTGTTTAATAACATCAATTACCTTTGTACTTGTTTTATCTTTCATATCACCCACAGCTTGAGTTTTTATAAGAATAAGCTGTTTCCCGTCACTTCCTTTTATCTCTTGAATTTCAGCATCTTCGATACCCGCATTTGTAAGAGCATCACGGATCTCTTGAACTTTAACTATTTCTGCACCGTCTTTAACTGGTGTAAGATCAAGTTCCATTGCTACGCCACCGGTAAAATCGATGCTGTATTTTGGACCCTTATTTATAACAAGCGAAACGATCCCTGCAAGAATGATAACTAAGGAAATTGCAAATGCAATCCTTCTTTTCCCTATGAAGTCAATTTTTGTTTTTCCAAAAAATTTCATCGTTCCCCCTAAATACTCAATTTATCTTTAGCACTATTTGTTACTAAGCCATCAAATATTGCTTTAACCAAAACTATAGAAGCAAACATCGAACCAACGATACCAATAGAAAGTGTTACAGCAAAACCTTTGATCGGTCCAGTTCCAAACTGATAAAGTACAAGGGCTGTAATTAGTGTTGTGATGTTAGCATCAAGAATTGTAACCAATGCTCTGTTGAATCCACTATCTACAGCTGAACGTACAGTTTTTCCTGCTGCAAGATATTCTCTGATCCTTTCAAAAATAATAACATTCGCATCCACTGCCATACCAATTGTTAATATCATACCGGCAATACCAGGCATTGTGAGTGTTCCTTCTAACATTGTCATCACTGCTACTATAAATGCTACATTAATAATAACTGCGATATCTGCAAATAACCCAGATAGACCGTAATAGATCACCATAAATATAACAACTACCATCATTCCAATAATTGCTGCTAATATACCTGCTTTAATACTATCTGAACCAAGAGTTGGTCCCACAGTTCTTTCTTCGATTATATTTACAGGAGCCGGAAGGCTACCAGCATTAAGTACAATAACCAGATCATGACACTCTTCAATTGTGAAGTTACCTGTAATTCTTGCTTGTCCATCTGGAATTCTACTTTCTATAGTTGGAGCTATGAACACAACATTATCGAGTATAATTGCAAGTCTTTCGCCAATATTCTGTCCTGTAATATTTTTAAATTTCTTTGCACCACTCTTTTTGAATTCAAGCATGATGTATGGCCCCTTATCTTTAGCTGTATAACCTTGGCCAATCTTTGTGATAGCACTTTCAAGTGATTTTCCGGTGATCTCAGCATTTTTATGTAGAATATAAAGATTTCTAGCTGAATAAGGATCATCTTTGTTTTCTTTTCCTAAAGCGATCTGAAGACCGGTAGGAATATTTTTTACAAATTCTGAATCTTCAAGTAAATTTTTAAGTTTAGCAATATGCTCATACTCAATTTGTAATGGTATTCCTTCTTCGGAAGTTGTAAGATCTGTAAAGATCATTGCATTGTCATAAGATTCATCTTCGTCTTCGTCTTCAGAACCTAAAACATCAACAACTTCTTCATCTTCTTCAACATCTGTAAATTCTGCTAGGAATTCATATTTCTCAATATTTTCCTGAAGGAATTTATCCATTGCCTCATATGTTTCCTGCATCTGCTCAGAAGAAGCTACAAATTTGAATTCAAGCATAGCAGTTTTACCAATAAGGTTTTTAGCTCTACTAGGATCTTTTAATCCTGGTAATTGAATGATTATTCTATTTGTATTTGCAATCCTCTGAATTAACGGTTCAGCAACACCGAACTGGTCAATTCTGTTACGAATGATCTCGTAAGCAGTTTTAATTGCATCTTCTCTCTCTTTTTCAGAAAGTTCAGAATTAGTAAAATCAACTTCTAATTGAATCTGAGATCCACCCTGAAGGTCTAAACCAAGTTTTAATCGCTTAGTAGTCCAGAATGAAGGTAGGTTTGGAACGACCATCGGCAGGAAATAGTAAGCTGTAACCAGCAAAACTGCAAGGATGATCAAACCACGAATTTTTCTGTTCCTCATTATTATGTCTCCTTAATTAATCTATTATCTATCAAATAATTTCAGACGAATCAAAAACTTATTTTATGGAACATCCGTCAAGAGTTTTGTGGTTGATTCTTAAAACCAATATCTTTCTCTTCATGTTGTCCCGGCAGGTTGATCTCTCCATGTTTTTCTTCAAAGTTCTCGATGTTCTGTTGAAGGGTTTTTAGGAATTGTTTCGCATGTTGAGGAGTTGTCATTATTCTACTGTATATCTTTGCACTTGGTAATCCCGGTACAATCCTTCCAAAATCTAATATAAATTCAGATGGTGAATTTGTTATCATACAGAAATTTGAATATATTCCCTCTCCAACTTGTTCATCAAGTTTAATGTTAAGCTTTTGTTTTTTTGGCTGATTCATTATATTGTCTCCTTTACTTTTTTAATTATAAAATTTATTTATTTTTAAGTTTTTCTTTTAAAGCTTCTTCAACACATTTAGAAATGAAATCACTGGCATCACCGCCAAGTGAGACTACTTCACGTATCATGGTTGAGCTTAAATACAGATATTTATTTTGAGGAACAAAGAAAACTGTTTCCAATTCCTCACTCAAATTTTTATTCATAAGAGCAAGAGATAGCTCATATTCAAAATCAGATACAGCTCGTAAACCACGGATCATTATAGTTGCATTAACTTTTTTTGCAAAATCTACAACTAATCCAGAGAATTTAGTTACTTCAATTTTTTTTTTGTGGGCAACAGATCTCTCACAAAGGTCACAGCGCTCTTCCCATGAAAATATTGAATTTTTTCCTGTATGCTCTGCAACTGCCAGTATAACTTTATCAAACGCTTTTGAAGCTTTAGTTAAAACATCAATATGCCCATTTGTTATAGGATCGAATGTTCCTGCATAAATCGCAATTTTCATTGTATCCTCCAGATCAACTTTCTAATTCATTGATCTCTTTTGGAATATTCTCAGATAAATTTTTGTATCCTGTTTTTGTAACCAGAATATCATCTTCAATGCGTACACCAATTTTCTCCTCAGGAATGTAAATGCCCGGCTCTATTGTTATTACGTTCCCAACTTCAAGAACAGAATCACGAGCACCAAGATCGTGAGTATCCATTCCTAAATGATGTCCAATACTGTGCATATAATATTTTCGGTAATCTTTTTTATCTTTTATTAATTTGAGTTTTATTAATGATTTCTGGATCAATTCAACTGTTTTCTCATTCAGCTCTTTCATACCAATTCCGGGTTTAACCATTTTAATGATCTTTTTATTAATAGCTAAAACTTCGGAATATACCTCTTTCTGACGTTTAGTAAATTTTCCTGAAACCGGAAATGTTCTCGAGATATCAGCGCTATATCCGTTACAAGCAGCCCCAACATCTAAAAGTGCCATTTCATCCTTTCCGATCTTAGAATCATTTTGTTCGTAGTGTAAAGTAGCGGCATTTTTGCCTGATGCAATAATAGATTTGAAGCCAATATGCTTTAATCCATTTCTGTTTATCTCATACTTCAAAATCGCATCAAGTTCATATTCCATCATTCCAATTTTAGATTTCTTAAAGATATTTTTTATACCATCACCTGTAATATCAATTGCCTTTTGCATCTGCTCAATTTCCCATTTTGTTTTTACACTTCTTAGTGGAATCATAAGTTTTGTAATATCTGTTACAGTGAGTTGTGGGAAATGCTTTTTTGCTTTGTCTATAAAGTTTTGCGCTTTATTGAGTGGTTTATCAATATTATTATATCCCAAGTTTGCGTGAACAGAACTTGCGGAAGCTAAATAAAAACCTATCTTACGTTCAAATTCATCTAGGAATGAGATCCTTTGGATACCGGAAATCTCAGTAGCTTCTGCTTTAGTTAATTTCTTACCTTCCCAAACCTCCATTTCAGGTATTCCTCGTTCAATGAAAATTTCCATTACCGATTTCTTCTGTTTACTTATAACAAGTATTGCATCAGGAACATCAAGTCCTGCGAGATATTTAAAGTTCTTATCTTGTAAGAAATTTCTGGGATATTTAGATACCGATGCAGCAAATACAATAACAAGCCCCTTATCTTTGAGCTGTTTGATCAGTCCTTTTCGTCGATCTGTTAAAAGTTTTGAGTTCATCTATTATCTCCTATAATTAATTTTCCGTAAGTACCGTCAAAACCGGATGGTTGGAATTCAAATTCACCCTCTTTTACAGCTAAAATCTGGTTGATAGTTTTTTGGTCGACTCTTTTGTCAAGCATAACTTGAATGCTATCTGATTGCCATAAAGCTATTTCCGATGGAAAAATGTTCATAATAATATCAAAAAGTTTTACCACTTTTTTCGATGTAATGCTCTTTAGATTTTGAGATGCTGCTATAACTTCGATAAGTGGAATAAGATGCATAAATTTACGTTCAATTGGGATAATGGAATCATCTTGCAATTGCAAACTTCTCTCACGTACACCAAGATTCATTTTCTTGTTACAAACAGGACAAATCAAGCCTGCTGGAATATCATTAGTAAAGATCAATCCATGAGAATGCCCTCTTCTATCAGCTCTATGGCCTGTAAGAAAATATCTTCCTTCTGCTGGATTGAACTCAGCTGTCATCAACACCTTGTTCTTCCTAATAGCACCAATTATACTTTTATAATCAACTTGATCAACATCAAGAATTGTATATTCCCTACCGATCCTGTTGAGGGCAGCACTATGGCAATCACTATTAGAAATATATGTAAGGTTAGCAATGTCTGGGATTTTTTCTAACATTTTAGGGTCAGCACTTAGTCCAGTTTCTATTGCTTTAATTTTAGGAAGAAATTCTCCATAAAATTCTATCAATTCGTTCAGATCATTCTTACTTCCAAAAATTCCGTCTGGCGTCATAACATGAGCTGGAATAATTTCTATAAGAGGATGAATATTAGAAATTTCAAAGAGTTGATTTTCTAATTCATCTTGTGAATCACTGGTTATGAATGGTCTTCCTATCGTATTTTTCATTCCCCATTTTTTCATCAAGTTATGCATTTTGTAGATTGAGTCAAAATCGGGGAAAAGTATAATATGATGGGCAATAGTTTTATTTCTTTTATGCGCAAGTTTTGTGGAAAAAATAACTTCTGTTTGCAAAAGGAATTTACTTTTATCGTTAGGAAGTGCAAACAACCCAGACTCAACTTCTTTTAACTCAAGTTTTAATTCTTCTGTTCTGGGTGGAAAAATGCAATCACCGGTTCCAAAAACATCGATGCCTTTTAATTTCATGGTTTTAGAAACTGCGGAAAGTTCTATCTGTCCAACGCCTCCGGCATAACCGGAATGTGAATGAAGATCAACTGCTAATTTCATTATAAACTCTCACTTCAGATATGTTATCTTTTTCACGTATTCTTCTTTTGAATTTGAAATTTTAATGAAGTAGATTCCGGAAGTTTGTTCTTCACAATTCCATGTGATAAAGCCTTCAGGAGGTAGATTCAATTTGGAAAAAATCTTTTGTCCTTTTATATTGTAAATACCCAACTTAACCGGCTCGTTTTGTTCGCTGCTTAATTGATACGAAATTATTGTAGTACTGTTAAAAGGATTTGGATAAGTGTTTAATTCATAATTCGTAATTTCTAGTTCATAATTTTCCACAGAGACTTGTGGTTCTTCAAGAAAATTACCATCTCCATCATTATAAAGAATTGTTAAATTATTATCTTCGATACCATAGCGGATAAAAGCCATATCCTCTGTTCCATTACCATCAAAATCAGAAAAAGTTGGTTTTGCCCATTGCTCACCATAACTTGTATGATATATTGTTTCCGTATAAAACTGAAAATTCCCCGTATTATAATGAATTATAAATCCTGCTCCTCCAAAAATATTAACAATATCAGGATATTGATCACTATTGATATCACAAGGATATTCTGTTAAATAATATCCTTCAAAATTTTGTTCATGATACTCAAATTGATGATCACCAATGTTTTCATAAAACTTGAAAGTGGTTCCATTAAACATATAACTTACTACAATATCATAATCACCGTCATTATCCAGATCTTCACAAACCATTCCACCATTTGGAGCATAGCAGTTAAGTGAATCTTGTTCAAAAGAACTACCATCGCTGTAATAAATATAGGTTTCAGGATTTGTATAAGCAATAATATCATCAAAACCATTATTATCCAGATCACGACATTCAAGTTCGTAGAACCCGGCATTCGGGCATTCAAACCATTCTGGTTCGGAAAACTCCCGATCACCAAGATTATACATTACTCCCCAGATATTATCCAAACCCGCTCCCCAGGATGAGAAAACTAGATCGAAATCACCATCTCCATCAAAGTCTCCAAAACTCATAGCGGGAATGGGAGTATTTATTCCAAGATTCAAATTATAGGAAAAAGGTAATTGATACTCACCATTATATACTATCGTCACAAATCCATCAATTTCATTTCTTGAATAAATCACAACATCTTCAGCAGGATTATCATCTAAGTTTGTTAAAACATAACATATAGCTATACCTGTTAAGTTCAATGTGCCATTAATGCTGAATAAACCATCTCCATTATTAACTAATAAACTCAATGTTCCGGGATTAATATGCCCTACTACAATGTCATCATCACCATCATTATCAAAATCACCGGATTGGATGGAGTAGGTGTTAGGAGGGATAGTATAGTCTATAGAAAAAATATAGCAATTTGAAAATGTTAGTATAGCAATGAATAGAATTATTCTTTTCATTTCTGTAGGATCAGTAGTCTGCTACTGGCTTCAGTTCCCCATTGACTGTACTTTCCATATTTACTAATAACTCGTTCATAAATCTGAGTAGCTTTATCAAATTCTTTACTATTTTGATATGCTTCACCAGCTTTTAATTCAGCAGAAGCTGCCCATTGAGTAAATTGTGGATAGTTGTATCCAACCTTTAATAATTCGGAGACTGCATCTTCGTAACTTTCCATTCCAAATAGTGATTCCCCGATCCAATATTGTGCTTCTGCCTGAGCTTCTTTATCTTCTAAAAGTGGAATTGCTCTGGTAAACATTTCTATGGCATGAGAATATTTTTTATCTCGGAAATGACAAAAGGCAATATCAAAAACCGTTTTCGCTTCTAAACCTTCATCTCCCCAACGCTCTAAAATTATCTGATATGCAGCTATTGCTTTTTGCCATTCCTTCATAGTTTTGCAGACATAAGCAAAATTTCTGGCAGCATCGAAAGCTAACTTGCCATCTTCATCATTCTCTATAACTTTGTAATAATGAGAGAGTGCTTTTTGGAAATTTTCTTTGGAGAAATTTATCGTTCCAAGTTTCAGATGTGCTTTGTTACTCATATTTATATCTATTGAATTTGCAACTGTAGAGAAATCTTCTTCTGCTTTATCAAGCTCCTCTTTTTCTAACCTTACAATACCACGCCAGAAGTAAGCATCTATCATCACGTCGCTACTTAAATTTTTCTTTTTAAGTAATTTAGTGAATATCGATTTTGCTTTCTTCTTATCAATTTTCTTGTAATAAATTCCTCTGTTTATTTCAATTTCATTTTTATCTACTTCGTTTAAATGATTCTTAAATTTCTTAGCAAGTGTTTCTGCTTTGGGTCTGTTCTCTATTCGGTAAAGAGCGATTATATTCTCTTTAGCAATTTCTCTGATGTTTTTGTAACCTGAGAAGCTATCTGCTAGCTTATCAATTACTTTTTTGTAGTTCACAGCTGATTCGAGATAGTTCTCCTGAATAAAATTTATCCTTCCTAACATCTCAAAATTCTTTAAGACAGATTTATTTTTCTTTGTAAGTTCACCATAAGTATATTTTGCCATTTCCAGATCATTTGTTGTAAACTGAAGATGAGCAAGCTTTGTTAGATCGTCTTCTGTTTTATTAACGATATGCATTAATGATTTTTTTGCTTTTTCATTATTACCCAATTTCTCATGATCACTGGCAATAAGTTTGTAAATATCATCATTTCTATCTGCTTCTGGAAGAAGTAACTGATATTTAATTGCACTTGCATAATCTTCTGATTCACGTAACGATTTTGTAAAATATTTTATAACTTGAGAATATTCATTAAACCTTTCTGCATTATTCACTAAGAAAGCTAGCTTATCCTTTGCCTTTACTTTTTGTCCCTTCTCATTTAGTACTACAGCATAATGAAAGTAAGTAAGTGGCTGATCAAGTTTAATATATTTATCAGCTATTTCATAATACTGCAACGCCTTAGTATCATCATTTTTAGAGTAATAATGTTCAGCTAAACCGATTTTAGCAGAATAATATTCAGCATCGTCAATAGTAGAGCTATTCACAAGATCAGCAAAATATCTGGCAGCCTTTCCATTTTCGTTTTTAGAAGCATAATGCTTCCCAATATATAACCTAAATTCATTTGCAGCGATATTATTTGCATTCTCATTAACAAAACTTATCATTCTGCCTATGAGTTCATCGTTAACTTTAGAATTTAGTAAAAGTTGTTTTCTGATGTGAATTTCTTCCAACCAAACCACATCATCCATTTTAGAAGCTATCGCATCCACTTTTATAAGAGTTTCATGTGCCAAATTATCTTTTGATTCATATTTAAATTTCTCTGCAATCTTTATGTACAATATTGCCTTTTTATAGTTATCTTCTGCGCTTCCTGTTTCATCAAGAATTGTAATTGCAGATTCATAATCCTTTAGGTCAGTTATTAGTATATTCAATAGATCATCTTTTAGTTCTGCCGCATCTGTTTGAAATGAATTATTAAGCAAAGAACTTAGTAATTTATTGAATGCAATTTCATGATCTCGTTTTTTGAATTTCTTTAGATATTCCAGTTTTTTGCTGACTTTTTCCTTTAACTCATCCTCTTTAATATTAGTAATATCTATCTGTTCTAATTCTGTTACCGCAGCGGCAAATTGGTTAAGATTATCTAAACATAATGCAATTTTATATAAAGCTTCATCTTGAAGATCATTCACAGAATATTCAGTTAACACCCATTGATAATATTTTTTTGCAGTGTTAGATTGTTGAAATTTTTCTAAGTAAATATCGCCTAATTTCATCAATAATCTATCTCTGGAAGCGAACTTATTATTTAATAACTTCTTATACTCTTTAACAGCATTTGAGTATTTCCCGGAAGCAAATATTATATCAGCATTCAATAATTGTTTTCTATACAATATTTCTTCATCTATTGTGGATATTTTATTAACCCATTCTTTTGCAGAATCAAGATCTTTCAGCAAAAAATTTGCTTTAGCAATTTGTAGTAAATATGAATTCAGTTTATTACTTTCACGAAATACTTTTTTATATTTAGCATAATCACTTTTTACATCGGTATATTTTAATAATTCCATTTGTATGGAAGTAAAAGTAAGAATATATTCATCAAGTAAAAGTGAACTGGAAAACTTATTGATTATATTAGAAAGTTCAAAATATGCTTTTGGGAAATCCTTTATTTCTATATAATAATTTGCTAATTTATAACGAAGCTTCTCTTCGAAATTTCGTGGTATTTTCTCTTGGAGTATTGCAGCTAATTCTTCTGCTGCTTCGTTTGTTCCATCTTCATTTTGTGTTATCTCGATCTGTTTTTCAACAGCTTTCCAGCGCGAAATATGATCAGGATAATCTATGATGATCTCATTCAGGATCCTTTTCCCTTCCACACGATCTTGCATTTTGAATCTAGCACTAGCCAACCATAGAAGGACATCTGGGATATTGTGATAATCCTTATAATTCCTTGCAATTTTCTTTCCTTCAATAATTACATTATCAAATTGATTCAATGTAAATATACATTCTAAATATTGTGATAATGCCATTTTACTAAAATTGGAATTTGGATATGTATCGATAAGTTGTTTCAAATTTTCTGAAGTGTTACTATATTTTTGCTGCTCAAATTGAGTTTGTGCCAGATAATATAAAACTTTATCCCTAAACAGTAATCCAGGAAATCCCTCCAATAATCTGTTATATGCAGATTCGGCTTTTATTAATTGATCTCTTTCACGATAACTTTCTCCAATAAAAAATATTGCTTCTTTAGCATCATCAGAGGTCGGAGAGTAAGCAATCACTTTTTCAAATTCATTAATTGCTTCTTCATACAATCCATCATTGAAAAGTCCTTTTCCAAAATTAAAGTCAGACCATAAACTTACTGATAGAACAATAAGTAAGATGAAATTTATCTTCTTCATTAATTCCTCCATGAGTTTCTCAAATAATTTAAAAGTAATTACAATGTCAACTTCGATTTATCACTTGTAATTGCTATTTACACTATTTGTTTTAGAATATAATTTTCTTGACTCATAATATTGCATTTTTTATTTAAGATATAAATTTGTATTCAATTTAGTAAAATTGAGGAATAATGAGAAAAAGCAAATTAATATTTTTTATAATAATTCTAACTGCAATAAGCTCACTTCATTCAGTTGGAATGAACATTAAAATTGCCACTGGAAATTCGGATGGAGTTTATTATCAAATTGGTAATTCGATCAAAGAGATATTAGAAACTTCTAATTCTGAGTTAAAGGTTGAAATTATTGAGACTTCCGGCTCCATTGAAAATGCAAAACTTCTTTTAAATAATGAAGTAGATATCGCATTCATGCAAAGTGACGTTGCTTATAACTACCAACAGGATGCTTCTTCATCTCTGCAGGGTATTGCTTCTTTATATACAGAATTGATACAAATTATTGGTAGGAAAGAGCTGTTCATAGAAGAGATTTCTGATTTCAATAACGAACCGATATTCATTGGTTCTGTTGGAAGTGGTACTGCAAAAAATGCTACTGATATTCTTTTAGCTTCAAATTTTAAAGAGAGAGACATAAACAAGAAGCATCATTCATTTTCAGAATTAGTTGA
>CAXCCM010000018.1:0-17677 GCA_963981005.1 uncultured bacterium
ATCATTTAACTTAACTACAGAGATCACGGACAGCATAGAATTAGTGATTTATAATATAAAAGGGCAAGAAATGAAGCAGCTTAACAGCAATCAGATATCAGCTGGTCAGAATTCAATTATTTGGAATGGGACAGATAAATATGGTCATCCGGTTTCTTCAGGAGTATATTACTACAGCCTAAAATTAAATGGAAAAACAGTAGCTACTAAGAAGTGTTTGCTTCTTAAGTAAAATTTAAATGATTGACCTTGAATAAAACGATCCCTCTTCTTTCCAGAAGGGGATTTAGGTTTTTATATCTAGTTTCGTAAAAAACTATTTTTCATTGAGTTGTTTCAATATTTTCTCAAGGTCATCTGAAGAAAATTTACTAATTCCTTTGTTATCTGTTTTAGCATTTTTTAACATTTGAAGAATTTTTTTCCCATCTTCAGAATCACTACTCAGTTTAAACACTTTTTTACTTTTTTGAGGAGGAGTAAAAATTTTTAGACGATTTTTTTCATCAACAAAGAATTCAATAAAAAATGAATCAGTATTATTATTTTTATTCTTATAAAAGATCCATACTTTGTATACAGAATTAGTGAAATGGATTTCGTAATCTATAATTTTTGCTATCTCATAAGTTGGATTATAATTATCTAGATCAATTTTAGAAAAATAATAATACATTTTCTCTAATGAGTTAGCCTCTAAATTTGTTTTAAAACTTTTTAAAAAATCTATAATTAGTTTATTAAGTTGTGGAGTAACTATTTTTTTTGTGGCAATACCTCCAAGTTTCTTAAAAGTTTCTGCTTTTAGTTTGCGCTTAATTCGAGATATTTTTTTTCTTAAGGCATCATAAGAAATATCGAGCAATGAGTTCATCAGCTTAAGTTTCTCATCACATTGAAAATAAAGAAGTATTGTCTTCATCTCATCATTATCTAAAGTTTGTAATACTTCTGTAAAAGTCTCATTTATCATCGAATTTTTCTTTTCTGTTACATTAGCATTTAATCTATTAAGAAGATCATGTTGGTATTTTTCTATATCTCTTTTCTCTTTCTTTGATGTTCTGTAATTAGATTGGATTAAATTCTTAGAAGTATTTACTATCCAGCCTGTTAGATTACTTTTTTTATTGTATCAGCTTTAAGTAGGAATATACCAATTGCTTCATTTGATATCTCATCTGCAAAATTAAAATCCCCTGTTCGATATAATGAATATTTATAAGATATCTGCTGCAATTCAACTAGATCTTTATCATGATATTTCATTTTCCCCTCTTAATGAATATACAAAGAAATGAATGAATTCAGATGATTTACGTCAAGAATTATAATCTCATTCAATAATCAAAAATTAACTACATAGTTAAAAATTTTATAGAACGTAAAAAAAAGTAAAAAAGATCAATTTATTCAATACTTAATCTAAGCGCATCTATATGTTTATATATCAATATGTTGAGAGAAACTAAGGGTCGGGCTGAGAAAAACAAATAATTTTTTTTGAGTGGCTGTGTCACAATTTTCTAATTTTTAACATATATATATATGAGAGATAAAATAAATGGAGGTAGTTATGAAAAAGATTATTATTACTTTATTAGGAATTCTAATGCTGAGTTCCATGGTTTCGGCTCTTACACTCGATGATCTGGATATTCCAGATCAAATGACTGTTGGGGAATACTTAATAGAGAATATTGATGAGATTACACAAATGAATATTGATGATCTAGAAGGTATCGTATTTGAAATATTAGTTGTGGGTGATAAGTGGGTAATAGTAGAAATTGAAGGTGAGATTTTTATAATATTAAGATAATTAGGGGTTATTATGAGAAAGATTTTTGAAAATGAAGATTATTATATCATTGTTATAGATGGTGAGATAATTATAGTTAGAAAGTAGCAAAATAACTCCATAGTAATTTAGAATACTCGAGGCATTATGTTTCGGGATGTGAACTATAAACAGAGCGGTTTTCCCGCGTTAATGAAGGAAAGTAATAATGAAAATATTAATAGTTGAAGATGAGATAATTATAGCAGAAGATTTAAAATTAACGTTACAAGGGTTTGGTCATGAAATAATATCAATTGTTTCTAGTGGTGAAGAGGCAATAATTTGTGCTGATAATTTTCTGCCAGATATGATAATAATGGATATAGTGCTTGAGGGTGAAATCAATGGAATTGATGCAGCACTTTTAATTAAGAAAAAACATAACATTCCAATTATATTTTGTACTGCATTTGTAGACATGATAACAAGAAATGTTACGTCAAAATTTGAGCCAAGTATATTTATTTCTAAACCTATTGAGGAACATAAGATTCAAGTTGCGTTAAATAACCTTGTACAATATAACCATAGTGCAATGTAGAATTAGGTATAGAATAACTAAATAAAATTGCAAAAATATATTTTAAAACCACTAATAATTAGTGGTTATTTGTGTTTTGCTGAAATAGTAAAATGGAATTAAATATACTTTAAAATTGACAAATAAGTCATACTTCTAAACTTAATATCTATAAATATTTGCAACAAACGTATTATGATTTCTTTCAGGTGTTATTATGAAGTTAAAAGAAGAAAATGTATTATCCAAAGCCGATGTGAAATATAAAAATCTTTTTGAAGAATCTCCTATCTCTATTTGGGAAGAAGATTTCTCTGAAGTTTATAAATATATAGATTCTTTACATAAAGATGGAATCACTGACTTCAAAGAATATTTTGCAAATAACCCAAATCAAGTTGATAAATGTTCTAGATTAATAAAAATAGTAGATGTAAAC
Source organism: uncultured bacterium (assembly GCA_963981005.1). Taxonomy (GTDB): domain Bacteria; phylum Cloacimonadota; class Cloacimonadia; order Cloacimonadales; family TCS61; genus Tenebribacter. The sequence goes on from CAXCCM010000018.1 coordinate 2,803, forward strand.
AAAGCAACAATTAAGATGTATAATGCAAGTTCAAAAGATGAACTATTAACAAATCTTGAAGCACTATTCACAGAGAATTCAAAAAGAACTTTTGCAGAACAACTTGTTCTTATTGCTAATGGCAAAGTACATTATGAAGGTGAGTGTGTTAATAAGACAGTTGACGGAAAGGAATTAGATGTCTATCTTCAGTGGTCTGTCACTGAAGAATATCAAACAGATTATTCTGTTGTTTTTGTATCATTAATAGACATCACGAAAATGAAAAAAGCTGAAAGAGCTTTAGAAGAAAGTGAAGAAAAATTTCGAACAATTTCAAATTCAGCAAACGATGCTATAGTCATGATAGATAATTCAGGAAATATAAATTTTTGGAATAGAGCAGCAGAAATAATATTTGGAAGAAATTCGAGCGAAGTAATTGGAAAACAATTGCATGAAATCCTTACTCCGAAGAGATACAAAAGTGCATTTAAGAAAGGATTTAGTGAATTTAAGCATACTGGAGAAGGTAATGTAATTGGAAAAACAATAGAGATGTTCGCTGTGCATAAAGACGGCTCAGAATTCCCTGTAGAAATGTCTATAACAGGAATAAAAATTAAAGATCAGTGGAATGGACTTAGCATTATAAGGGATATATCTGAAAGGAATAAATCTGAAGAAGAAAACAGACGACAAAGAGAACAAATAAAGCTGATTAATAAAATACTCAGGCATGATCTTGCAAATAACTTGGCTATAATAAACAGTGCTATAAATAACTTTAAAAGAGATAACAACAATGAAAATTTAAGCACAGCGGCAAAATATATAGAAAGTAGTTCAGACCTCATTTCAAAGATGAGAGAACATGAGTTTCTTATCTCTTCAACTAATTTAAATATCTATGATATCGGAGAACATTTTAAGAAAATATTAAACAATTATCAAACAATAGAATCCTCTGTAAAAGGTAAGTGTAAAATATTTGCTGATGATTCAATAAATTCGGTTATAGATAATTTGGTTAGGAATGCCATTGTGCATAGTGGAACTGATAGAATAGATATTAGAATTACATCTTCGGGGAAAACCTGTGAAGTGAAGATTATAGATTATGGAAAGGGAATACCTGACGAAATCAAATCTAAAATTTTTAATGAGGGTTTTAGGTATGGTGTAACAGGTCATTCCGGTTTAGGATTGCACATTGTTCAAAAAGCTGTGAATAATTGGGGTGGAGAGATATTAATTGAAGATAATACACCTAAGGGTTCAATTTTTTCTTTGTATTTACGAAAAGTTAATTAAAAGTTTGGAATAATTGAAAAAGCCTTCCAGCAATTGCTGAAAGGCTTTTTTTTTATAGTTAGATTAAATTTTATTGTTTAAGTGTAGCTTGAGCTGCAGCTAATCTTGCAATTGGTACTCGGTAAGGAGAACAACTTACATAATCCATTCCTACTTTATTGCAGAAAGTTACAGATTTCGGCTCTCCACCATGTTCACCGCATATCCCTACTTTAAGGTTAGAATTAACAGCGCGTCCCTTTGATGTTGCCATCTCAACTAATTGCCCAACTCCTTCTTGGTCAAGAACCTGGAAAGGATCATCTTTCAAGATTCCTTTTTCAGTATAAACAGGTAGGAATTTTCCAGCATCATCTCGGCTGTATCCAAATGTCATCTGAGTAAGATCGTTAGTTCCAAAACTAAAGAATTCTGCTTCTTTCCCAACCAGATCAGCAGTAAGTGCAGCACGCGGGATCTCTATCATTGTTCCCACCATGTATTCGATTGATTTACCTGTTTCTTCAAAAACCTTTTTTGCAGTTTCATTGATGATAGCAGCCTGCATTCTATATTCCTGCACTGTTCCAATAAGTGGAACCATGATCTCTGGCTTTGGATCAAATCCAGCCTCTTTTACATTGATAGCTGCTTCAATTATCGCACGAGACTGCATCTCTGTAATTTCGGGGTATGTGTTTCCTAAACGGCAACCACGATGACCAAGCATAGGGTTAAATTCATGAAGTGAATCAACTTTCTCTTTCACTTCTTTAATTGTAATTCCCATTTCATCAGCCATTTCCTGCTGGTTTGCTGTTTCGTGAGGAACGAACTCGTGTAGTGGAGGATCTAAAAGACGCACTGTAACTCCAAATCCACTCATTGCTTCAAAGATCCCTTCAAAATCAGTTCGTTGGAATGGAAGTAATTTAGCCAAAGCTCCACGACGTCCGGTTTCATCATCTGCTAAAATCATTTCTCGCATTGCTTTTATCTTTTCACCTTCGAAGAACATGTGCTCTGTTCTACAAAGCCCGATACCTTGTGCTCCAAATTCGCGAGCTACTGTTGCATCATTTGGGGTGTCTGCATTTGTACGAACATACATCCGTGTGAATTTATCAGCAAGATTCATCAACTTTCCAAAGTCACCACTAAGTTCAGGATCTATGGTTGCAATTTTACCTTCGTAAACTTCGCCTGTAGAACCATTTAATGAAACCCAATCACCTTCAATAAAAGTTCTTCCGTCAATGTTCATAACTCGTTCTTTGTAATTAATTTTTACAGCTCCAGCACCGGAAACACAACATTTTCCCATACCTCTGGCAACAACCGCTGCATGAGATGTCATCCCACCACGAGCAGTGAGAATACCATTAGCAATATTCATTCCTTCTAGGTCTTCCGGAGATGTTTCAATACGAGCTAGAATTGCATTGTCATATTTATTTGCTTCGTCAGCAAAAAATACAAGCTGACCTGTAGCAGCACCAGGAGAAGCAGGAAGTCCTTTTGCCAGAACAACAGCTTCCTTAATTGCATTTCCATCAAATACAGGATGCAAAAGCTCATCTAATTTATTTGGTTCAACACGTAGTAAAGCTGTTTTCTCATCAATGAAATTCTCTTCTAACATTTCTATTGCCATGCGAACCATTGCAGCACCAGTTCTCTTTCCGTTACGTGTTTGAAGTAACCACATCTTTCCATCTTGTACTGTGAATTCAATATCCTGCATATCTTTATAATGATTTTCAAGTTTAGTTTCGATCTCAGATAACTCTTTATAAAGCTGTGGCATTGCCTCTTCAAAAGATGGGAATTTATTAGTACGATCTTCTTCTGTAACTCCAGCTAATCTCGCCCATCTTTTACTACCTTCAAGAGTGATTTCTTGAGGAGTTCTAATTCCGGCAACAACATCTTCACCCTGAGCATTTATAAGATATTCTCCGTTAAAGATATCTTCACCGGTTCCAGCATCACGTGTAAATGCTACACCTGTAGCAGAATTCTCACCCATATTTCCATAAACCATAGCTTGTACGTTTACAGCTGTTCCCCAATTACTTGGGATTTTATTCATCATTCTGTAATAATCAGCACGCGGGTTGTTCCAACTACCAAAAACAGCACCAATTGCACCCCAAAGTTGATCCCATGGATTATCAGGAAAATCGTGTCCGGTTACTTCTTTTACTGCATTTTTAAAATTTGTAACAAGATCTTTCAGATCATCAGCAGTAAGTTCAGTATCGTTTTCTACACCTTTTTTCTCTTTCATCTCTTCGATGATCTCCTCAAAAGGATCAATATCAACTTTTGTTTTTGGCTTCATATCTAAAACGACATCACCATACATTTGCACAAAGCGGCGATATGAATCCCAGGCAAAACGTGGATTCCCAGATTTTTCAGCAAGACCTTTAACTGCATCGTCATTCATACCAAGGTTTAAAACTGTATCCATCATTCCCGGCATTGAAACACGAGCTCCAGAGCGAACAGAGAGTAACAGAGGATTAGAATTATCACCAAATTTTGCTCCCATAATCTCTTCAGTATTTATAATGCTTTCTTCAATTTCCGATTTTAACAATTCAATAGTTTTTTCTACACCAAGCTTATTCCATTCTGCACAAACTTCTGTTGTGATTGTAAAACCTGCTGGAACAGGTACACCAATCAAGTTCATTTCAGCAAGATTTGCACCTTTACCACCAAGAAGGTTCTTCATTTCTGTTTTACCCTCTGCTTTTCCATTTCCAAACGTATAAACGCGTTTTGTACTCATTTTATATCTCCCTATGTTATTTTAATAATAAGATTTAGACGTTGTGTCTAATAAATAAACACCTAATGCAACAATTCTTGTTTATGGGTTAATGTGTCAAATTAAATATAGTATTAAAAGGTTCTGTTATATTGATTTGTAAATTATATTAGACAAAGAATATTGCCATAATTTTATGTGATTAATTTTGCAAAAGTGATGGAGGAACTTATGAGATCTATTCAATATGGAGACAAACATTTTATTCGAGTTGATAAGGGAGAAGAAATTGTAAATATTCTTACTGAGTTTTGTATGAAGAGATCAATAAATTTAGGAAAAATCTCTGCAATAGGTGCAGCAAGTGAGGTTGAAATTGGAGTATTCGATACAGTAAATAAGGAATATAATTCTAAAATAATGAAAGGAATTTTTGAGATATTATCAATTTCTGGTAATATAAGCTCTAGTAATTCTAAACCATATCTTCACATGCATATAACGCTTTCAGATAGCAATTATAATACGTTTGGAGGTCATCTTAATAGAGCTATAGTTAGTGCAACATGTGAGATAATTGTAGAAGTGTATAAAGGAAAATTGGATAGATACTTTGATGAGAGTATCGGACTTAACTTATTTGAATTATAAGAACTTCTTAATATTCCAAATAATATTAGTAAATATGCAAGTTGACAGAAATATGTGTTATCTTCTAGCTGATTATCCAAAGAAAATTAATTGAGGTTAGATGGTAGCAATATATGTTGATAGTAAGCTGAAAAGATTTGAAAACAAGATCAAATTTACTTTTGATTTTATTTTCAATACACTTGGTTATGAATTTAAATATATTCATAAACTAGATCAGCTACAAAAAAATGACATACTATTTTACTACGGATTGATAGAACCTACAGTTAAAGAAGCCTATATTCTTGCAATGGATAAGATACTTTTCTATATTCCCGTATTACATGAATTATTGCATCCAAATAAATTAACTCCCGAGAAATTAAAAAGCAAAACAAAGATAATAAAATTGAAGCGGAAAGTGCCGATAATTACAGAAGATGAAACGGATATCCCAATACAATATTATCATAAAGAAGATCTATTTTACGGTATTTACAAATTTGATATTGTTGGTAATATTCTGTTTAACCTCAATTCATCAATAGAAGTGGAAGGAGTTAAAAGAGATGAACACGGGTGGTTTAGTGATGAAGATATCCCTTTTACTGAGTTTCATCAAGAGCCTTATGTGAATATGTTGCTTTGGTTAATAGAGAGATGTATTAAAGATTCTTTAGAAAAAAATGGATCTACGTTTCTGGTAAAAAAAGCATATTGGCCATCAGCAGAAGTTTTTGCAGCTTCGTTCACTTTTAATGTTAATAAACTTCAAAAATGGTCTTTTGGAAGAATGATTAGCAGTACATTTGAAGATATTCTAATATTTTACAAAGTTAAACATGTTTTTAATAATTTTTTAAGCAAGATGAAATATCTATTAACAAATATAGAAGAGTATTGGAACTTCGATGTAATAGATCAAATTGAAAGCAAACACGAGATAAAAAGCACTTTTTTCTTTGGAACAGAATCTAGCTCAAATAAAGATGTTGACTACTCAATAAATAGCAATGATGTTCATAAAGAGTTAATGAGCAATCATACAAAAGGTAACGAAATAGCTCTATTAGCCTCTACTAATTCAGGCAAACAAGATATCCTTCATAAACAAAAAAAACAACTAAGTAAGATTACGAGTGATGAATTGATGGGAGTTCGTCATGCTAATTATTGTTATGATTCTAGAATTACTCATGAATTTCATAAGAAGAATGGATTCATCTATAATTCTTCTGTTGGATTCAAACAAAAAGATGGCTTTATAAATGGTTTAGGATTTCCTTTTTATCAATATGGTTCTCATAGTAATGACCTGCGAAGTAGTTTTGGGTGGCATTCTCTAGAGTTACCAATCGTGTTTATAGATGAACATCTAAAGCTCTCTAACTCTAGTATTATTCCATTTGAAAGCGCAAAAGAAATCGTAGATCATCTTATCGAATCAGTTGAATTTAATAATGGATTTATCTCATTTAACTATTCTATTTCAAACTTTAATGAGATTATCTACAATAAGGAGCTTCTTAATTATACGATTGAGGAGATCAGACCTAAAAATGTATTTATCGCTACTCTAATGGAGATTGCACAATGGTGGAAAAAAAGAGAGAGTATCGAAATTTTTGATAGTGAAGAGAGATTCTATCTCTATTTCCCTTCCCAAACCACAAAATTTACAATAAGTGTTTTTGGTAATTATGACGTTGCTCAGGTTAATCATGCAAAAGCCGAAATTGTTGGGAATGATATTCATTTTTTCAATATTAAATTGGATTCAAAAATAGAAGTAGTCCTAAAGAAAAAATTAACAATCGTGGAAGAAGAATGAAAAAATTATTATTGATCGCATATTTTTATCCACCCTTAGGAGGACCAGGTGTTCAGCGTCCATCAAAATTGGTCAAACATCTTCATAAACAAGATGTTTCTACAGATGTTATAACTGTTAATGATATCGTTTTTCATTCAACCGATAACAAGTTATTAAAGGAAGATAAGGCTCACAAAACTATTAGAACAACATCTTTGGATCTGATGTCTATTCTTAAGAAAATATCAAAACCTAAAACTAATAAAGCTGTTTATTTTAGTACACCCGAAAAGTATAAAAAAATTATTAGGAACATTTTCCCTATCGATGATAAAATCGGCTGGCTTCCATTTGTAATTAACGCTGGTAAAAAACTTATTAAAAGCAACGATTATGATGCAATAATGGCAACAATGGGTCCATATACAAGTGGAGTTGCAGCATATAAACTTGCAAAAGCAAATAAATTACCACTTATTGTAGATTATCGAGATCATTGGACGTTGAATCCATATATAACTTTTTTTTCTAAATTTCATAAAAGTTATGCTGTGAAATGGGAAAAGAGAATTTTGCAATATGCTTCTGTGATCACTGTTGTAAGCAAAACAATGAAAAATGATCTTATAAGTGAATTTGGTGAGCAGATTGAAAACAAGATAGAGGTTATTTATAATGGTTGGGATGCTGATGATTTTTCTAATTTTGTTATTCATAATAATAAAAAAATAACAATAAAATATATCGGTAACTTCTATGGGCATCGAAGCCTAAAATATTTTATAGATGCTTTAGAATTATTACATTCACAAAATAAATTAACTGATGATCTTGTTATTCAATTCACCGGAAATTATTATGCAGAAACTATCGATCACATCACAAGATCTAAAGTATCACATCTAATTAAAGTTAATCCTCAAATCGAGCATAAAGATGCAATAAAATCACTTATGAACTGTGATGCGCTATTATTGTTTATTGCCTCATACAAAGGGCATGGTGTTCTTACCGGTAAATTATTTGAGTATTTACGTAGTGGGAAGGAGATACTTGCCATGGTTCCCCCAAAAGGTGAAGCTGCAGAAGTTCTAAAACAAAATGATCATAATCTGATTTGTGAAATGGAAAATGTTGAATCTATTGCTAATAATTTTCTGAAGTTAATAAAAATTCTTAATAATAATAATACAGAACGTAAAATAAATTCAAAGTTTAGCAGAGAAAATCAAACAAATAAATTCCTTGATTTTGTTGAGAAGAGATTAGATAACAGAAAAAAGATCAAAATCGTTCATATACAACTATTACCGCTATTATCTGGTGTACAAAATGTGATGCTGAAAATCTTAAAATCGTTAGATAGAAATAAATATGAGATTTATGTGATCTCTAAACCAGATGGCCCATTGGTAGAAAAAGTTAAAGAATTAGGTTATAATTTTATTCCAATCAGATCTTTCAGGCGCAGTATCTCCATACTGGATATTTTTGCTTTTATAAAATTGATCAGGGTTTTTAAAATACATAAATTTGATATAGTTCACACACATTCATCTAAACCTGGATTTATTGGTAGAATTGCAGCTCGAATTGCCAGAGTGCCCAAAATTATTCATTCTGTTCATGGATTCCCGTTTCATTATGCTCAACCTAAACCAATTCGAGTTTTCTATCAGGTTCTAGAAAAATTAGTTTCACCATTTTGTGATAAGATGATCTTTGTTAATAATTATGAACGAGAATTTGCAATAAATAGTAAGATAGTAAAGGAAGATAAAGCATTAACTATTTTAAATGGAATTGAATTTAGTGATGGAAAGATGATAATCACTAATAAGAAAGAAGATGATACTTTTGTTATTGGTAGTGTTTTGCGATTTGAGAAAATAAAAAATATCATTAATACAATCAATGTTGCCATTAATGTATGTAAGAATAACAAAAGAATTGTTTTTTACTTCATTGGTGATGGTAAGTTGTTTGATACATGTAACCAAATGGTTGTAGATAGTAAGCTTGAAGAGAATATAATATTTCCTGGTTGGCAGAACAATATTAAAGAATGGTTAGCTAAATTTGATGCTTACTTATTATTCTCAATTGCAGAAGGATTATCCATTTCTATTCTAGAAGCTATGTCTATGAGTTTACCAATTATTGCTTCGAATGTTAAAGGGAATAATGAACTTGTATCCGATTCTAACGGTATATTGATCCCAGTTAATGACATTGACAGATTGTCAGCTGTTTTATTATCTCTTCCCGATAAAAAGGAGAAACTGAAAGAGTGGGGAGAAAATTCCCGAAAATTGGTTGAAGAAAAATTTAATATTAAGGATTTTGTAAAAAAATATGAAGAAGTATACACAAAGGAAAAATAAATAGTATGGTTAAATTTTTTATAGCTACAATAGTAGGCTCATTTATTTTAACCTATCTATTTACTCCACTAAGTATTAAATTATCAAAAAAATGGAATTTAGTTGATCATCCAGATCAGAGAAAGATCCATATTGTTCCTACACCAATTGCAGGTGGATTGTCATTTGGTATTCCCATGATACTAATGCAGTTGATGATATTTTTTATAATTCCTGAGCTTGGTTCTAAATTGCTTTATTTGGCAGCAGGAAGCACAATGATGTTGCTTTTAGGTTTTCTTGATGATAAAACAAAGATAACTGCGAATTATAAATTATTAATTCAAATAATCATAATTACATTTATCTATTTTTCGGGTTTTAAAATTGATTTATTAACTAATCCGTTTGGTAAAGCATTTGAATTGGGCTACTTCTCTTTTCCTTTTACATTATTATGGTTTTTGCTGGTTGTTAACGCTTTTAATCTTATTGATGGGCTTGATGGTTTAGCTTCTGGAATTGCAATAATCGTAGCTATAGTGTTGTTATCTGTTGGATTCATGAAATCAAATACACTTATTATCTTCTCATCATTAACGTTAATTGGAACAAATCTGGCTTTTTTAAAATATAATTTTTATCCCGCAAAAATTTTTATGGGTGATACTGGAAGCCTTTTTTTAGGATTTAATATTGCTGCGATCTCTATAATTGGGAAAGGTGAATTTAAAGGAATTACTTCGATGACTCTTTTAGTACCGATAATCGCATTAGCAATTCCAATTATGGATACTGCGTTTGCAATATTTAGAAGAGTAAATAAAAAAAAGAATATATTTCAAGCAGATAAAGAACATATTCATCATAAACTTCATGAAATAGGATTATCTCAAAAACATATTGCTCTGATAAGTTATTTCATAACAGTACTTTTTGGTTTGATCGCATTTGGTTTTTCATTTTCATCTAAAAAACTGCTACTTTCAATTTTATTAATTCTATTATTTACCCTGCTTATTGTCGTTTATAAAATTTTCAAAAAGGAATTTAAAAAATGAAAAAGAAATTTATTGTTGTTTTAATGCTGATCTCTGTAAGTATTTTTGCACTTAAGAATTGGCAGGTTTATACAAATACTACTCATATTTTTGATGTTATAGAATCTGAAAATAAGATACAGATTGCTACATGGGGTGGATTAGTTAGTTATGATACAAACACAAACTCGTTTGGTGAAACACTAACAACAATCGATGGGTTGGCAGATAACGATATAAGGTCGCTAGATTATTTAGAAAATTCGCATCAATTACTTGTTGGAACTGCTGGTAGCGGCATAAACAGAATTGATGAAAGTGGTTTTTTAACTCCTCTCACAGAAACTCTCGGTTTGCAATCGGATATTATTAACAAGATAACGCACAATGATTCTCTTATCTTTGTTGCAACAAAATTTGGTGTCAGTTGCTTCAAAGATGATCCAGGCTTTCCATTCCCACTTTTATTAAAAAATTTTAATATAGATTCCGGTTTGTCCGCTGATGATATTACTTCTATGCAATTAACCGCTGATGGAAACATCTATTTTGGAAGTGTTGCCGGAGTTGATTATGTGCACATCGATTCGATGGAAGTGTCAACCAACTGGTATCATTTAAATGAGGGCAACTCAATTTTACCAAGTAATAACGTAACTTCAATTTCTATTAGGAATGGAAAGGTTGCTTTTGGAACTGATTCCGGTATATTTCTGTCAAATGACCTTAATGATCCTGCCCAGGCAGTAATAGTTGATGAAGGATTAGCAATTTATCCTGTTTATGTAGACGATCAATTAAATTTATTGTACAGCTATGGTATTTGGGATCTTGATAGGTTAGTTTTAACAGACACTATGGATATTGCCATCACAATGATCTCAGATAGTGAAGATATTACAACTTGGAATAAGAATGAAAGTGGATTGACCACATCTAAAATTAAAGGATTTAAAGAGATAAATGGGCAAATAGCTGCATTTACATGGGGAGAAGGAATATTCTTTTTTTCTGAGAATGAGTGGAACACAAACGTAAAAGCAAACTGTATTTCAGCCAATTTAATAACAGATATAGAGATTGATCACAATAGTACTTTATGGCTATCTTCAGGTTATTATGGATTACAGCAATTAGGTAGAGGAACAAAGGGTGTAAGTAGTTTTGATGGTAATATTTGGAAGAATTATACATCAGAAAAATATCCAGGTTTAAGAAACAATAATGTGTATGATATCGCAATTGATAGTAGCAATAGAAAATGGTTTTCATGTTGGCAATTTATAACACCCGGAAATGGTGGAATAAGTACAATGAGTCATGGACAGGATGAATTTTCATTTCTCACAGATTTTCCCTCATCTTATACAGCTAAGCTAACTCCAGAAAATAATAGGATGTGGATTTCATATATGGGTGGAGTTGCCATTGCCGAAACTGTAAATAATATCTCTATCTCTGATACTTTCCAAACAGAATTTGATGAAAACCAATATAATATAATGTCGTTAATTAGTGATAATTATAGATTTTTTGGAACTCTTAATAAGGGAGTACAATATTGGGATAATGATACTGACCCAGTTACTAGTGGTCAATACTGGGTTTACCCACCTTCATCGGAATTACGAACTGGTTTGATTCATGCATTGGAATCTAGAAATATTGATGGAATTGAAGAAATCTGGGTAGCTTCTGGCACAGGGCTTTTTATGTTTGATGGCATTGATTGGTTTTGGTTTGGTACAACAATTAAAAAGAAAGTCTGGTTCGATAATGATTGGTTTTGGAATGAGGATAATCCTGATCCAGAATATTGGTATTATGAAGGACAAGAAAGGCTATATGGATCTATCCCAACATATCCAACAACGCTATTTGTTGACCCATTTGGAATGATCTGGATAGGAACACAAGATGCAGGTATTACAATATTCGATACAAGTAGAGATAAATTTATTAACTTAACTACAGAGAATACACCGCTTATCTCAAATACAATTACAGATTTTGCTTATGAATCAATTACGGGAACTTTGTATATTGGTACAAGCTCGGGAATGAATTCTGTTGAGATTGGGATTTCTGCAGAGATGAATAGTGAGGAAGAACTTTATGAAACAATTGTTTATCCAAATCCCTTTTATCCTGAAAATGGGGATATTGTTAGAATTGAAAATAAGGGATCTATCACAATGCCAATGGGAGATACATTTTGTAGAATCTATGATCTGAATGGTGATTTTATCATGGAAATAGAGAAGAATATTTATGAGCAATTTAGTTGGAATGGATTGAACAATTATGGAAAGAAATGTGGTTCTGGAATCTATTATTATGTAATTTCGGCACCCAATGGACAAACCTCAAAAGGGAAAATAGTTCTTATTAGATAATTTATGATAAAGAAAAAGATATTATTTCTTTCAGCATATAATTCGTCTTTTGTAAAGAATGACAGGACTATTTTAGAGAAATTTGCTGATGTGAGTACAATTTCAATTCCAAAAAAAAGAAACATCTATTCTTTATCATTACTAATTAGTAAAATCTTTATTGAAATATGCAAAAATGATATTATTTACTGCTGGTTCGCAGAGCTTCCAGCTTTACTGGCTGTTTTCTTTAGTAAATTACTTCATAAAAAGTGTGTTGTAGTTGTTGGTGGATATGAAGTTGCAAGTGTACCTGAAATTGATTATGGCGGTATGCTGAATAAAAATAATGCAAAAAAAGTGAAATACATACTTCGCAACGCTGATCTCACTTTAGCAGTTTCAAAATCAAATAGAAAAGAGATCGCAGGTAGCTTTATCACCAAACAATTAAAACTAATTTATAATGGTGTTCAAATAAATAAATTCTATCCAAAAGGTAGTAAAAATAATACTGTGATCACAGTTGGGAACGTAACAAATGAGAATTTGCAAAGGAAGGGATTAGAGACTTTTGTAAAAAGTGCTTCGTATCTTCCTGATACACAATTTATTTTAATTGGAAAACATCTGGATAATTCCAGTGAATATCTTAGCTCAATTGCTTCTGATAATGTTATATTCACAGGTTTTGTGAATGATGAAGAACTTCTTAAATATTTGCAAAAGGCAAAAGTTTATGTTCAAGTATCTGCACATGAAGGTTTTGGTATATCACTTGCGGAGGCAATGTTGTGCGAATGTATACCAGTAGTTACAAGTAGCGGAGCATTACCCGAGGTTGCTAGTAATTCAGCATTCTACGTTCCTTTTGGCGATCCCCAACAAACGGCAGAAGCAATTAAGAAAGCAGTACAAACCGAAAATGAAGAGCAATTTAAAACACACATTCAAGAGAATTATTCACTGAAGAATAGGGAAGAGCAGCTTGTGAAAATAATTGGAGATCTAAGTTGAATATAAAGATTGGAATTGATAATTGCAAACCAGGCTGGAAGATCATCCTTAAGCAAATTGGTGTAAGTTTTTCTAAGTGCTCATTATTAAGTAGCATTTCACCAGAAGAGTATTCAGTTATTATCATTACTGAAACTCACAATACAAAAGAGAATGAAGTTATAGATGATTATGCAAGTTCCGGTGGAGCTGTACTCTATTCTGATAATACTACTTTAGAAAGTGTTTCATACAAGATAAAAAATGTTAGTACTTTATATTCTCAAGAAAATACTCCTTTTGCTCAAATAGGGCTTGCGGATATTTTTTCTACTATCAAAATTCCCATTTCCAAGGAATTACATTTAATTGATGTTGGATTAAAAATAACCTCATCAAATATTAGGAATAGTCTGATTCTTCCTTTTAATGTTAATGACCTGATTTTAAGCTTTAATTCTAGGAGAAAGAAATTTTATGCAAACAGGAAGGAACTTCCTTCTGAAATTGTATCTGAGGTTTCTAAAGGAAAATTAAGAAAGATCGTCGAAATTGCTCTAGAATATCTACATCATAAAAGGGATCTTCCATTTGTACATTTATGGCATCAACCATATGTTGATAAAAATCTATTCATTTTCCGGCTCGATACAGATTTCTGTTCCAAACAAGATGCAAATGAGATGTATGATATTTGTAAAAAGAATAACATTTCAACAACTTGGTTTTTAGATACTGATTCTAAAGATAGAATTGTAAATTATGCTTCGATGGAAAATCAGGAAATGGCAATACATTGTGATAATCATTTTATTTATGATACATTTGAAGAAAATTATGATAACATAAAAAATGCTGATAAGAAATTGAAAAAATCTGGTATTAAGGCAAATGGTTTTGCGGCTCCTTTTGGTGATTGGAACTCCACATTAGATAAAGCTCTACAAAAAATGGAGTTGAAATATTCTTCTGAATTTGCACTCGATTATGATGATCTCCCATTCTACCCGTATCATGAAAATAATTTCTCAAATATTCTACAAATTCCGATACATCCAATAAGTTTAGGAAGGTTACGTCGTTCCCATTTTACAGAGGAAGAAATGCTTCAATATTATATAGAAATTATTGAAGAAAAGAGACAAGCATGTGAACCTGTAATTATTTATCATCATCCACACCATAAACAACTTGCTGTATTTGAAAAAGTATTTCAATATATAAATTCTAATAACCATGGGAATATGAATATGCTTGAATTCTGTGATTGGTGGAGAATTAAATTTGATCTGAATCCTGTGTTTGAATATGTGAAGAATATAATTTCAGCCAAATATTCTTCTGACAGTGTGTTCATAAGGGTATCAACAAAAGAAGGTTATGCAATCCTACCAAAAGGAGAATATCAAATTAATGAAAGCAAATTCAACTCCCATTCACAGATTAAATTCAAGAAAGATGTTAGGAGAATCCGCAAATTTCAGTGGCGGGATATTTTATATAATTATGAATCAAAAAGAAGTAAAAAAGCGTTTAAATAATCAGGGAAAATTATGAGAATACACTTAGCTAGTTATCAGTCAATTATGTTGAATCGTGGTGGA
>CAXCCM010000019.1:0-17629 GCA_963981005.1 uncultured bacterium
TTATAATCTTTGCTCTGGCGATTTTACGGGAGATGGCTCTTTAGAATTTTGTGTTGGTGGATACAATCAGGATACATCTGATCCTTCAAGATCATTTTCATTCTTTGAATTCTTTAAAACCACTGGTGTAAATAATCAATATCAATCTCTTGGATATTTAGCATTTTCACAGATCGACACCAAAAACTCTATTGCCTCAGCAGATATGGATGGTGATGGAGATGACGAAATTGTGATAGCTGTGCCACCAAATATTTACATTGTAGATTTTATTGACGGACAATTCCAAGCTGTTTGGCAAGGACTCTCTACTAAAACAAGCTCAAATATTATTGCATTTTCTGGTAAGACAGCTTCTCAAGATGCTTTTGTTATTACAAATACAGAAGAGAATGGAATTACAAGAAGTTCGCTAATTTCAGAAATGGAACAATTCACGGGCCCTTCTTCTCCTCAGTTTTTCACTGCTGCTCCTCTTGATTCTGTTTCGGTACATTTAAATTGGCAGCATTCCGATGCAAATTATTTTAATGTTTATCGCAAATTTGAAAATGATATAACACTAATTGCAGATAACGTACAGGATACCTATTTCACAGATAATTTCCTTAATACAGGAGATACGCTTTATTATCAAGTAACAGCTACTAATGCTTCATACGATCCGGTTGAAAGTCTTCCTACCACATGGAAGGTTGCTGTTCCATATTTTGCTCCTGAACTTGAAGAAATTAGAATGATCTCACACTATGAGATAAAACTAAGCTTTGATTTGGAAATTGATAATATTCAATCAGCAATTTTTTCTGTAGAGTTTGGAAGAGAGAAGATCTTTCCGATCTCTATAAATATGGTTGAGCAAAATACTGCCTTAATATTAAGGTTCAGCACTCAATTTGATGAATTTAGCGATTACTTTTTGAATATTTCCAGCCTCACAGGCAAAACGGGTGTTCCCGTTTTTGTGGGCCCCTATTGGTTCCAACACCAAGAAGATATTACACCACCGGAGATGTTATATGCTAGTTCATCTAACATAAATACCGTTAACATTGTTTATAGTGAAGCATTAGACGAATTAGATGCTGAAGATATTAACAATTATACATTAGTTCTTCCTGCAGCAGATAAAAATAATGAAATAGAAAGTTTAGAATATTTTGAGAATGATTCGTGTTATGTAGCTATACAATTTAAGAGTGACTTAAAATACTCGAATCAGCCTTATTTTTTAAAAGTGAACAACATTGAAGACATAGCTGGCAATCTGATTTCTAATAGCGGTAATAAATGTCATTTCAGCTTGACATCTATGTTGGGTTTAAGAAATTTAAAACAATTGATAGTTTATCCGAATCCGCTTGATATCAGTAAAAGTATGATTGATAAAGTTAACTTCATCAATCTTCCTGCTGATATTTTGGGCAGGATCTGGATATATAATTTAGATGGAGAATTGATCTTTGAGAGCAAAGTGGGTCCTTATAACGTTGATGATCTGATGCCCTATTTCAGTTGGGAATGTAATAATAATTCCGGTAAAAGAGTTTCATCGGGAATATATTTTTATCTTCTAAGAATGGGCAAGGATTCACGCAAAGGAAAGATCATAATAATTAATTAGGTTAC
Source organism: uncultured bacterium (assembly GCA_963981005.1). Taxonomy (GTDB): domain Bacteria; phylum Cloacimonadota; class Cloacimonadia; order Cloacimonadales; family TCS61; genus Tenebribacter. The sequence goes on from CAXCCM010000019.1 coordinate 1,630, forward strand.
ATAAAGGAGACGACCATGATTTCATTAGATTGGCAAGAAAGATTAAAAATGGACACCCAAGATTTTGTAGAGCGAAAATTACCAATGGGTAACTACGATATTGATATAGTTTATAACGCGTATCCACAAAGAATTGACGGCAATATTCCAAATGCCGTTATTACACTTGTAGGAAAAACAATAGCAGCCAAAATTTATAAAGAAGCAGATAAATATTTTGATTTTTACGATTACATTTTGAAGAAAAAAGGTGAGCATGGTGGAATGATATTTGCCTATATCATGGCTCGCGCAATAAAGAAGCAACCTGTATTATTCCTAAACTATATAGAAGATTTTTTCTTTAATACTAAAGATCAAAAAATATGTAACCTTGTTATGGATAAGGCTATTTACCCTCTGCTTAAAAAAGACGCCTTAGTTCATATAGACCTGATATTAAACTGGGTTAAAAAAGATAACAAAATGCTCGAAGAGAGTATTTTTAAGCTATTAAGTAAACTTATTGGAATGGATGCTAAGCTTATTGAACCTATCTTTAAAAAGTTGGAAACCTCCTGGTTATACGCAACTCCAAATATTGTAAAACTCAATTCCAAATTCCTAAAAGCTATCTACAAAAAGGATAAGAAGTTCTACCTGAATGTTTATAAAAATTATCAGGCAACCAGAAACCCGATCTTTGCAGAAATTCTTTGTGAAGCGATTTGTTGTTATAACGATAACATCCAAACAATTTGTGATACATGGTCACACAGCGGGAATATTCGAGTTAAAAAGATTGGATTACACGGACAGAAATTACTTAAAAGCAAAAAGGGAAAGAAATAATGGCGAACTATATTACAAAAGAGGGTATGCAGCGCCTTAGAAAACGTATGCAAGAGCTCATCAAGGAAAGACCAAAAGTAATAAAACAGGTTGTTACTGCACGTGAAATGGGAGACTTAAGCGAAAATGCAGAATACCATGCTGCTCGTGAAAGACAACGATTTTTAGAAAATGAGTTTAACCGGCTTAAAGAGAGAGCGGAACAATTGCAGGTTATCGATCCTACAACCATCCCAAAAGATGCAGTTAGATTTGGTGCCATAGTTTCAATAAAAAATCTTAAAGATAATTCACAAAGAAAAGTTCATTTAATCGGTGTTGATGAAGTATATGAATCTGATAATGAATATGAAAGAATTTCTATAATGTCTCCTGTGGGAAAGCCGATGATCGGAAAGAAAGTAGGAGAAAATTTTATTGTAAATGCACCGATCGGTAAAAAAGAATTTGAAATATTAGAAATAAAGTAGATAAAGAGGAAAAAATGAAAAAGACTGATGAACTTAGAAAAAAACTAACTTATTCAAGAAAAAACTTCTGGAATGAAGCCTCAGTAAAAGAGCAGAAAGAAGCTCTAAATTTTTCTGAAGGTTATAAAAACTTCCTTGATGAATGCAAAACTGAACGTGAATCTATCGATTATTATGTGAAAGAATTAGAGAAACAAGGTTACAAAGAAATAGAAAAAGCAAAAAAAGCAAAAAAAGTTTTTCGTATTTCAAGAAATAAAAATGCTGGTATTGCCATTATTGGAAGGAAGCCCATTTCGGAAGGTGTAAATTTAATTGTATCGCATATCGATGCACCACGAGTTGACCTGAAGCAAAACCCTCTTCATGAGGATGGCAGCACTAATTTAGGAATGATGAAAACACATTATTACGGTGGGATAAAGAAATATCAATGGATGTCTACACCACTTGCTCTTCATGGAACATTTATTAAAAAGAACGGCAAATCAGTAAAGATAACCATTGGCGAAGATGATAAAGATCCCGTTTTCGTAATGCCAGACTTGCTACCTCATTTAGCTAGGAAAGTTCAGTACACCAAAAAGATCGGGGAAGCCATTGATGCAGGAAAAATGAATCTGGTTTTCAATTCAATACCTTATCCAAAAGATAATGAGACTAAAGAGGCTGTTAAGCTGAATGCTCTTGTTTTGCTTAACGAAAAATATGATATTGTTGAAGAAGATTTTCTGAGTGCAGAGATAGAGATAGTTCCAGCAGGAAAAGCTCGTGATGCAGGTATTGATAGAAGTTTGGTTCTGGGATACGGGCAAGATGATAGAATTTGTGCCTATACTTCCGCCTGTGCTTTGTTCGATGCAAAAGATAAATTGGAAAAAACTGCTATTGTATATTTGGCTGATAAAGAAGAGATTGGAAGTGATGGAAATACTGGTGCAAAATCTATTTTCATTATAGATTTTATAGCTGATCTTCTTAAGCATAATGGTGAAAACTTCGATAGCTCTACTTTAAGAAAAGCACTTATAAATAGTCAGGTTCTATCTGCAGATGTTAATGCAGGAATAAACCCAAACTTCCCATCTGTTCATGAGAAAGAGAATGCTGTTCATATTGGCTTTGGTGTGAGCGTAACCAAATTTACTGGAAGCGGTGGCAAAGGCGGATCTAATGATGCAAATGCAGAATTTAATTCCAAAATTATTGATATTTATAATAAAGAAGGTGTGAGCTGGCAAACCGGCGCACTTGGAAAAGTAGATGAAGGCGGGGGTGGAACTATTGCTAAATTTATGGCTGAGCATGGTGCAGAAGTTATAGATTGCGGACCTGGCGTTTTGGGAATGCATTCACTTTATGAACTTACAAGCAAAGCTGATATCTATTCATCTTACAAAGCATATAAAGCATTCTTTGAGAATGCATAAACCGGAGAAAATTGTGAAAAAAACACTATTTCTGATCATTGTTCTTTTAGCTATTTTTGGATGCAGCAGTAATAAAATATCTAAGACAATGCCTGTTGAGAAAAAGATGGAGATTGCAAACGATCTTTTTGAAAAAGAGAAATACAATAAGGCAATTCAGTATTATACTGAAGTTGTTTTTGAACGTAACTCGGCATATACTCCTTCAGCTCAAATGAAGCTGGCAGATTGCTATTTTAATCAGAATAAATTTACTGAAGCCAGATTCGAGTATGAAGAATTGATACGTTTATTTTCTGATTACAAAGAAATTGGAAGAGCGTATTTCCAACTTGGTATATGTTTCTTCAATGAAACGTTATCACCGCATTACACTCAAAATGAGACCTACAGAGCAATCTCTGCTTTTGAAACATTTATAGAAAAATTCCCCTTTGATGCTCAAAAGAAGGATGCTCTTGATTACATTCAGCAATGCAGATACAAGTTGCTGATGAAAAAATATTATAATGGATATGCCTATTATAAGTTGTTCGATTATAGTGCGGCTCTAATGTATTTTGATGAGATCATTGAATTGGGAAACAGTAACGAGCCAGACAGAATGTCTTTATATTATGCAACATTGATATATTTGGAACGTGACGATTTTGATAATGCAAAACTAACAGGACAAAAACTTATAAATCGTTATCCACAAACTGAAGAAGCGGAAAAAATTACATCTGAACTTAATAAGATAAAATAATGAAAATTGGATTATTGGGCGGCTCGTTCAATCCGGTGCATAACGGGCACTTAAGATTAGCGAAAACCGCCCTTGATTCTTTTGATCTTGATAAAGTACTTTTTTTGCCTTCGGGCAACCACCCGCTAAAGAAACACAGTAGCATCCCACCTGTAGAGATAAGATACAACCTAGTAAAGAAGGCGATAGCTTCCAACTCAGATTTTGAAATTTCTCGCCTTGATATGGATACTGAAACTCCAAGCTACACAAAACTTCTCGTAATGCGTTTGCATAAGAAATTCCCCGATGATAAGTTCTATTTTATTGCCGGGAGCGACATTATTTCTGAGTTGAAAAAGTGGCACGATTATAAATGGGTCCTTAATAATATTGAATTGATAATTGCTCATAGACCAGATATTGACAGATCTAAATGGAGCGAGCTAGATTATTTTAGCAAATTGCACTTCATGGAAATGAAGCCTGTTGATATTTCCTCTACAGTGATAAGAGAAATGGTGAAGAATGGAAAGGATATTTCGCGCTTAGTTCCAGGCAATATCCAAAATGAATTGATAAAACTTTATTCAAGCTAACTAACCATCTTATAATTAGTAACATTAGCACAATCTATGTCTTGACAACAGAGTGCACTAACAGATTTTTTACCGGAAATTATAAATTAAGTATTTTAGGGAAATAAATGATTCTGGAAATAAGCGAAGAAAGAGCAGTTGAACTCATTGAAAAATTATCGAAGTTCATCGCTGAAAAACGAATGGCAGCACCTGCAATAATGACTATTGAATCTTTGCGTCCTTTGGCAAGAATAGGTAGCCAGCTCATGCATTTTTTAGCTCCCTTTGCAGAGGTGATATTCAATGCAAAAGAGTATCAGGAATTTGCAGCATTATTAGAAAACGAAGAGTATGTTCGGCTTCTAATAAAACGTATTGACGAAATAGATGTTGATATGTATCGTGATGAACGAAAAGAGAAAAAACTCAAACGCAATAGAAGAAATAATAAGATAAAACAGTTTTTTAAAATTAAGAAAAAAGATAATAATAAATTGTAAAATGGAGGCAAATATGGGCAATACTCAGAAGCTTAAGAGGATCATTGCTACCGATTGCGGCAGCACAACAACAAAATCGATCCTTATTGAGTATGTCGATGGTGAATACCGTCAAACAGTTCGTGGTGAAGCTCCTACAACTGTGGAAAAACCATTAAACGATGTAACAAGAGGTGTTGTTAATGCGGTTACAGAACTTGAAGAACTTGCACGTTTGAAATATAACGACGACAGCATAAAATTTATTAAAGATGAAGCTATCTGGCTTTCCGAAAAAGAGAACGAAGGCGTTGATGCTTACGTTTCTACAAGTAGTGCTGGTGGCGGACTTCAAATGATGGTTACCGGTGTTGTAGCAAAAATGACCGGTGAAAGTGCGGAACGTGCCGCATTGGGTGCAGGTGCAATAGTTATGGATCTTATTGCAAGCAACGATAAACGCGCTAATTATGAGAAGATCGAAAGGATACGTCAGCTAAGGCCAGATATGATACTTATGGCTGGTGGTGTTGAGGGTGGAACCACAAAACACGTAGCAGAGTTAGCAGAACTTGTTGGTGCGGCCGACCCAAAACCACGTCTTGGTTCAAGTTATAAACTTCCGGTAATTTATGCAGGTAATACTGCCGCTCAAGATATCATAAAAGAAACTCTCGAAAACAAAACTGACCTTATTCTTACCGAAAATCTTCGTCCAACCCTAGAAAGAGAAAATTTAGGACCAGCCAGAGATAAAATTCATGACCTATTCATGGAACATGTTATGGCTCAAGCTCCTGGATACAATAAACTAATGAGTTGGACAAAAGGTCCGATAAATGGCAAACTAACTAATATTCCAATTATGCCAACGCCTGCTGCTGTTGGAAATATCATGCAGACAATTGCTAAAATTAATGATATCGAAGTTCTTGGAGTTGATATTGGTGGCGCAACAACTGACGTTTTCTCTGTCTTCTCTGAAGATAAGGTATTTAATAGAACTGTGAGTGCAAACCTTGGAATGAGTTACAGTATTTCTAATGTTCTGGCAACAGCCGGCTTAAAAAACATTCTGCGCTGGGTTCCATTTGATATTGATGAATCTGAACTTCTTAATATGATTAAAAATAAAATGATCCGTCCAACTACTATTCCACAGAAATTAGAAGAACTTATTTTGGAACAAGCAATAGCTAAAGAAGCTCTAAAATATGCTTTTATACAACATAAAGAATTTGCTGTTGGGCTAAAGGGTGGGCAGAAAAAACGTGAGATCGCAGATGCCTTTGCGCAGACAGTGTCCGGTGAAAGCATTGTAAATATGATGACACTTGATCTTCTGGTTGGTTCCGGTGGTGTAATGTCACACGCTCCACGCAGAAATCAATCGGTGATGATGATGATCGATGCATTCCTACCTGAAGGCATAACAAGACTTGCTGTAGATAGCATATTTATGATGCCTCAGCTTGGTGTGTTGGCAGAGATCAGCGAAAAAGCTGCAACAGAAGTATTTGAAAAAGACTGTCTTGTTTATTTGGGAAGCTGCGTAGCTCCGGTTGGTGCAATGAAACCGGGAAAAATTGCTCTCAGTGCAAAGCTTGAGCTTCCTAATGGAGAAATTTTTGAAGAAGAAATTCCATTTGGTGAAGTTAGGCTTATACCTTGCGGTGTTGGTGAGGTCGCAAAAGCTACACTGAAACCGGGTAAAGGATTAGATATTGGTGCAGGAAAAAATCAGGAGAAATCTTGTGAACTGCATGGTGGTGTTGTAGGAATAGTTCTGGATACACGTGGAAGACAACCATTTGTATTACCAGTGGAAGCATCAGAACGTGTTCCGCTTCTTAAGAAGTGGATGAAAGAATTTGATGTATACCCAGAAACAAAACAATAGGAGGTTAGAATGGCTCAAGCATATTCCCCAGGATTAACAGTAACAAAAAGTATAGTTCTAAGAAAAGATAGAATTCTTCCTCTTAAAGGAAAAGTTCTAGCAAAAAAAGGCGATAAAGTAAAAGCAGAAGATGTAGTTGCAGAAACTCTTCTTCCGGGAAAAGTTGTTCCATTTAATTTAGCTAATAAGCTTGGTGTAACACCAAATCTTGTGGAACAATATCTTAAAGTAAAACCAGGTGATGAGATTAAGAAAGGTCAGATCATGGCAGAAACTAATGGTCTTTTTGGTTTCTTTAAAACTTCTGTAAAAGCTCCACTTGACGGTGAAGTGGAAAACATCTCAAAAATTACAGGGCAGATGCTACTTCGTGAACCGCGTATTCCTATTCAAGTTAAAGCATTTATTGATGGCGTGGTTGTAGAAGTTGTAGAAGAAGAAGGTGTAATAATTGAAAATAAATCTGCTTATATTCAAGGTATTTTTGGGCTTAGCGGAGAACGTTCCGGTGAAATTAAAGTGCTTGCTTCTACAAATGAAGAAATTATTGACCCTTCCAAAATTGATGATTCTTGCAAAGATAAGATAATTGTGTGTGGTGCACTTGTGAGCTATGATGCAATTAAAAAAGCACAACAAGTTGGTGTTGCTGGTATTATCTCTGGTGGTATCGATGATAAAGATCTTAAAAAACTTTTGGGTTACAATATTGGCGTAGCTATTACAGGTCATGAAGAGATCGGGCTTTCAATTGTGATCACCGAAGGTTTTGGTATTATTAAAATGGCGAAAAGTTGCTTTGAGCTGCTTAAAAGTTTTGAGGGGCATAAAGCATCAATTCATGGAATCACACAGATTAGAGCGGGTGTTATGCGCCCTGAGATCATAATTCCTATCGAGTTTAAGGAAGATGAACTCAAAGCAGAAGAAGCTAAGATGGCTACATTGGAAATTGGCACAACTATCCGTGTGATACGTCAACCTAATTTTGGCTTAATAGGAAAAGTTACAGGTTTACCAGAAAAACTTACTAAAGTGGAAAGCGAAACTATGGTTCGTATATTAGAAGCTGAACTTGAAAACGGTGAAAAAGTTACTATTCCTCGTGCAAATGTAGAAGTTATTGAAGGCTAATTAATAGATAATAATTTTTATTAGTAAAAGGAGCAGAGTGATCTGCTCCTTTTGTTTTGGAAAAATCTTAATAGTTTTTTGTTAATAGATAGATTCAAATATCGGTTTTAAATCCCAGATAGCAACCGGCTTTACGAGATAGGCAAGTGGTTCTAATTTATTAGCTCGCTCAACTATCTCCGGTTCTTCGTAGCCAGTCATAAATATAATGGGAATATGAAATTTCTCTGTTATTACTTTAGCAGCTTCAATACCATCTATCTCACCAGCTAGATTTATATCCATTACTATAACATCTGGTTTTATTTCCTGTACAAAGTCAATGGCTTCTTCCCCAGTTGTTAGGTAATCAAAAACATCATATTTTTCATCTTCAAGTTGCATTTTTAGCCATTCAGCTATCATCACTTCATCTTCCACAATTAATATTTTAAATTCTTTATTCATTTTATACTCTCTCTTGATGAAGATTATCATTAATTTTTATGTGCCACTTTAGACCATTCCCCGATTTTGCTGAAATACTTCCCTTCAATTGACGTTCTACAAGTGAAAACACTGAAGAAAGTCCCATTGAACCATCTTTTCTTATGTCAAAATTATTTGGTAATCCCACACCATTGTCACCTAATTGTAGATTTATTATGCTATCTTCATCTTTGAACAATCGAATGGATATTTTTCCTTGATTTATATTTGGAAAAGCATGTTTGAATATATTAGAAACCAGTTCATTCATTATTAGGCCTAACGGGATGGCTGAATCTATAAGTATACTCACACTCTCTAAATCTAATTTTAAATCTATTTTTCTTAATTCCGATCCAAAACTTCGCATTAAAAGCTTTATTAAGTCCTCAATATATTCTTTGAAATCGATATTAGAAAGGTTTTGTGACTGATAAAGTTTCTGATGAACAAGCGACATTGCGTGTATCTTATTTATTATTTCCTTAAATGTTGTATTAACAAATTCATTATCAGAACGTCTGGATTGCATTGAAAGCATCGATGAAATTACAGCCATATTATTCTTTGTTCTATGGTAAATTTCTTGTATGAGAACAATTTTTTCTTTTAGGTTTTTCTTGATCTCTTCTTCATTTGCTTTTAGCTGTTGTTCGTTAGCCGTAAGTTGCTGGTTAATCGCTTTTAGTTTGTTTTCTGCATTTATACGTTCAACTATTTCTGCTTTTAATTTTTTGCTTGCTGTATTTAGATCTGTTAAAATCGATAAAGTTGCCATTCTCTGCTTCTCACTTCTTCCTAACTGATCATTTATCTTTACTGACAATTCAACCAACTCATTTTCTTTTAATTTGCTTTCTGTAATATCCTGCACAATTCCAGATAATTTAAGCACTTTTCCATTCGTATCCAAAACTTGCTGGCCTTCTGTAGAAACATATTTAATTTTACCGGAAGGTGTAAGCAATCTATAATCAGCTCGATGACCTTCATTGTTGTCATACACTTTAGTTCCAACTTCCTGCACATATGCCAGATCATCTGGATGAACCCGGCTGAAATACAAATCAAAGGTTGGTTCCTGATCCTTGTTTACTTCTAACAAACTATACATCTGCTTCGACCAGAATATCATTTTGGTAACCACATCCATTTCCCAACTACCTATTTTAGCGATTCCCTGCGCTTCTTGTAGAGCGTTTTCACTTTCTTGCAGTTTTTCTTCAGCTTTCTTGCGTTCGGTTATATCCTGTGCGAAGCCAAGCATCCGTTCTGGTTCTCCCATGGCATCGCAAATCACTTCTCCAACAGCCAAAATGTAGTGAATCGATTCATCGGTGTGTACGATGCGATACTCATAAGGGGCTCCGCCTTGATTTTTGAGCCAACTCGCAGTGTGTTTATCGTGATACTCACGATCATCGGGATGCACCCTTTCCTTGACGGGCTCGTAAGTGATCGGCGTGCCTATTTCCACATCGAAGATACGATATATCTCGTTCGACCAGATAACCTGATTCGTCTTGATTTCCCATTCCCAAGTCCCCGCACAAGCGAGTTCCATGGCCCGACATCGCTTTTGCTCGCTCTCACGTAGCGCCCTCTCGGCTTGTTTGCGTTCGGTGATGTCCCTAGAATTGGCCAATAACTTGCTTAGCTTTCCTTCTGAGTTTTTGATCGCAGTGATTGTATTTTCCCAACATTTCAAAGTTTTAGTTTGCACTGTTGGAGTCCATCCTGTGAAAACACCTTTACCGTTTATTTTTGCATTGTCTATTGCTTTTAGAGCTATTTCTTTATCTTTACCATTCCAGAAATCAATCCAGGACATATTCAAGTATTGTGAAATGTCATCAATCTCCAGCATTATCTTTCCAGGTTCATTCATGGATAGCAATTTCCCATCAAGATCGAGTACTTTTATACAGTCACTGCTGCTTGCTATCATCTCTTTAACAAATTCTTCACTTTCTCTTAGTTTCTTAGTCCTTTGCAAGATTTTGATTTCTAAGTTTTCTTTTTCTTCCCGCAATTTATCCTCTGCAGCTTTTATGCGTAGCATTGCCTTTATTTGTGCGGTTAATTCCGGGGGATCAATCGGTTTAGAAAGAAAAGCATCAGCACCATCTTCCAAACCTTTAATGCGACTTTTGGAATCTGTTTTTATAGCTGTAAGCATGATGATTGGAATGTATTTTGTTGTCTCATCAGCTTTTAATTTCCGGCATACTTCATAACCATCCATCTGGGGCATGATGATATCCAGCAGGATTGTGTCTGGTTGTTCTTTACCTGCCAGATTTATTCCTTCAACACCTGAAATCGCTGTGAGGACTTCACAGTTAGGCAAGTAAGTACCCAATAGCGCTTTAATCGAGATCAGATTATCTTGTTTATCATCAATTACTAATATCTTCTTCATAGTTTGCTCCCGGGGTTAAAACCCCATATTTTATTATCTGCTCTTATCCCCGAGCTAAAGCACAGGGCTAATAATAAGAAACAGAACGTTCATGGCGTTGGATGGATTGTTGAATTGCCCCGTGCTTTAGCTCGATGGGCAATTCAACAATTCCTTTTGCATCCCTATTTTCCCAACCATTTCTTAATCGTTTTCAACAACAACTTTTGATCTATCGGTTTAGTTATGTAATCATCAAAACCGGCATTCATAATAATATCTTTATCTTCTTTCATTGCTTTTGCAGTAACAGCAATCATAGGAATATCCTTCAGATTTTCAGTTTCTCTGATAATAGTAACAACTTCCATTCCGTCCATTTTTGGAAGAGAGATATCCATTAAAACAAGATCCGGTTTGTCATTTGCAATTCTATGCAATCCTTCTTCTCCATCCATAGCTTCCCAAATATTATAATCGTTTCCAATAATTGCCTTTATTGTAATCATATTGTCAGGATTATCTTCCACCACCAGAATATTGGGCACACCATCAATTATCTTCTTCTGTTTCCCAGTTTTCTCCGGTTTTCCCCTTTCTCCCTTTTTCCTGTCTTCTTGTTGTTCATAGGTTCCATTTCCCAGCATCATTTTCACTTTCAGTAATAGTCCATCCACATCAACATCACCTTTTTGTACTAGTTGCTGAACATTATTAGTACTGAGCTTAGAAAGATCCTTTTTTGTAAGATCTTTTGCAGTAAGAATTAAAATAGGAATTTGCTTGGTAGTATCTGTACTTCTGATACTTTCCAGAACTTCAAATCCGTCCATTTCCGGCATCATCAGATCGAGAATAATTCCATCCGGGATCGTATGTTTTACATGTTCCAGAGCCTGCAACCCATCCGAAGCCACTTCAACAATGTAATTTTCATGTTCTAAAATTGCTTTCATTTGAATAACTGTGGCATCATTATCTTCCACAACCAATATTCGTTTCTCAGAATTATCTTTTTCTGATTCAATTTCTTTTTGTTCCAACCGGTTCAGAATTCTGCTGATCTCTTTGAACAGATCTTGCGGTGTAGATTCGCTTTTGGCCAGTACAGATGACACTTTTCCGGAAAGTTTAGATTTATCTTCTCTGGTGAGGTCTTTAGCTGTGACAACTATTACAGGCAGATTTCTGGTTTTCTGATCTTTTCTTATTCTATCTAAAACCTGGAAACCATCCATTTCCGGCATCATCAGATCAAGAACGAGTACGTCAGGAATGCTTTGTTGAATCAACGAGATGCATTCATTTCCATCATTTGCCAGAATGGTTTTAATATTCTCGGCTTGAATGATCTGAGACATCTGCTTGCGATCAATCTTATTATCATCAACTATCATCACAGAATTGGGTTTATTATGCAGCTTATTTATTTCAGAGATCAAGAGATATTTATCTACAGGTTTCTGAACATATCCAACGGCTCCCAGGGCAAAACCTGTTTTATTATCTTCCGAAACAGATACAACGATCACCGGAATATCTTTTGTAACAAGTTTACTTTTCAGTTTCTGCAGAACTTCCCAGCCATCCATAGTTGGCATCATCACATCCAATGTGATGGCAAAAGGCTGATATTCTTCGGCAAGCTTTAGAGCTTCTTTCCCTGAATATGCGCTAATTGTTTTGTAACCTGCTACATTAAGATAATCAGAAATTTTGTTCACAAATTTTGGATCATCATCAACTACTAAAATCGTTTTATCATCTGATTTATGAGTTACAGGCTTGAATGTTTGAAAGCTTTGCAGTTGTGCTTCTCCCTGCCATTTTATAGGAAGAGTGATGGTAAATGTAGAGCCTTTTCCCAGTCTACTCTCAGCATTGATATTACCACCCAGGATCTTGATCAGTTTATGAGCAATTGCAAGTCCTAATCCAGTTCCTTCATACGATCTGGAAGAGGTTCCATCTACCTGACGGAACTCTTCGAAAATATGAAGAAGAGCATCAGCTGGAATTCCAATTCCAGTGTCAATTACCTGAATTAAAACATTATCTGCATTGGAATTTACATTAATTTCTACTTTGCCTTTTTCGGTAAACTTTACTGCGTTACCCACAATGTTTTGCAAGATCTGGTGCAGTTTACCTTCATCAGTTTCGATTTGTGGCAAGACATTAGCAATATTCAATTCGAACTCCAATCCTTTTTCATTCGAGATTGGCTGCAGGTTGTCTTTGATATCCTGCAATAATGTTTTCAAAGACATCGATTTTGGATTTACTTCCATTTTGCCGGCTTCAATCTTAGAAAGGTCAAGAATGTCGTTGATGAGTTTGAGCAGTTGTTTTCCATTTCTCTCTACGATTTCCAGATAATTGTTCTCTTCATCTGTCAGTTTATTTTTTGCCTGCATTATCAGCACCCGTGAAAGTGCCATTATTGAGTTGAGCGGTGTACGCAGTTCATGGCTCATATTAGATAAAAATTCGCTTTTCAAACGATTTGCTTCTTCTACCTGCATCCTCTGCATTTCCAGTTCCTGGTTTTGTTCCTGTAGTTCTTCTGAAGATTGCTGTAGCTCTTCCGATTGTGACTGCATTTCTTCAGACTGCTCCTGAAGCTCTTCTGTTTGGGCTTCCAGCTGCTGGTTGGTTCTGGAAAGGTGTTCAGAAAGAATTCTGGTTCTTTCATTTGCCATCAGATTCGTATAGATAGAATTTATAGCAATCCAGGATTGTTCGATTGTACTGTAGCTCTCGACTGAAAATGTTGTATTAGAAATCAGTGAAATAAGTGCTACAGCAACGTTGTCTGTTATAATCGGAATAGTAATTATCTCTTTGGGAATCAGCTCACCGGCTGTAGTTACAAACTTAAATATCGTATCTTCAGAAATGTTTCTCAGATAGAATATCTCTTTCTTTGATACAGCATTGCCAAACTCTCCTTCCGGATGTTGGGAACTAAATGATCTCAGCAGATCTTTATTTGCTCCAATAGATGTAAAATGTTCATACTCAGATGTTAATTCATTAAGAATGTAAAAAGTGCTCATATTAGCTCTGGTAATTTCCATCATCTTCTGCAAGAGTGAATTTCCAAAATCCTGCATAGATGTATTCCCAATAATATTTTGGGAAATATCTGCCACACCTGTTTGGATAATATTTCTGGATTCCGTAATATCTGCCATATTATTGAATTCTGAGGATAACGACCCTATTTCATCTTCTGAAGTGTATTTATTTCTGATGGAAAAATCTCCCGAGCCGAATTTACGTGCAACATTATTCATTTCAATGATCGGTTTTGAAATTGACTTACTCACTCGTAACGCAATCAGGGTAATAATTATACCGGCAACTAAAAAGATTATTAAGAAATTATTGATCATTTCCCGGATAGGTGCATTCAATTCATTCAAATCCTGTTTTGCTATAAATCCCCACTCTGTTCGTGGAATATATGTGTATGCTGCCAGAATTTTTTCATTTCGATAATCGTTTGTTTTGGTAATTCCTGTTTCTCCCGATGCTGCATTTACAGCAGGCTCAGCGTATATCTGCAGATTCAAAGGTGCATTTTCATACCAGCGGAGTTCGTTGAGCGCTACTACATCTTTGTTCACGATTAAGGTTTCACCTGTGTCGCCCAATCCAACTCTGTTTGATAATATACTATATAGTGAATTCTCCGGATTTATTCTGACTACAATAATTCCAATAATATGTTCACCATGAGAAAAACAGCTAATTGGCATCGAAATAGTCATTTCAGGTTGATGAGTAGTTTGTGAATAGTAAATATCTTTAATGTAAATTTCACCGGTTTCTATAGGAACTGTGAAATATGAATCCTGAGATTTATTATTTCCCACAGAATTGTTGTTGCTGGAGAGTTCGATCACTCCTGTATTTGCATCAATAATGAAGATCTCACCATAATCGTCATAATTTCTTAAATACCTGTTCAGTAATTCATTGGCAATTTCAATTTTATTAACATCTTCTTGTGACCGAGTTGTTTTTGCAAAAATATGGTCTAAACCTCTAATTTCAAAATCTCCAGCTGATACTTGAAGATCTCCCAATCTCTCATCTAACCAAGTTTCCACTTGCTGTACTTTCAGATCTCGAATAGCAGTAAGTTTATTGTAAGTATCTTTTTCAATCGTCCGTTTCTCTTGGTTATATGTTACAACTAGTATGATCAGCAAGGGAATTAACGTGAGTAAAAGGAACCAATACGTCAAACGAGTGCGAATACTTTTAAAGGTTATAGTTTTCATAATATTCTCCTAAAAAATTAATGTTCATTTATTATTTTCTCACGTCTTGTCATTCTTTCCCTTCCAATGCTCTAATTCTCTTCTCCAGTTTGGAGATTGTAAGTTCTCTACCTACAAAAACCTTGAGAGCACTATCCAGATCTTTGTTTGTTTTCTGTAGCTCTTTGGTTCTTTCTTCAATCAATTCTTCCAGATGTTCGCGATGTTTAGAAAGCTCTTCTTCTGCAATCTTACGATCTGTGATGTTTGAGAAAGTTATAGAAATGTATGTAATCGTACCATTCTCATCCAAAATCGGATTTGCATTCACCAAGACCCAAGTAAGATCATCATTTCCGGGAATATTAATTCCTAAAATATAATCTTGAAATTGCTTTTTGGTTTTGATCGTAATATTTACAGGGTACTCTTCCAGAGGCATGGGGGAACCATCCTCTTTTACAAAACTCCACGCAGGATCTATCGCTTCTTTTCCTTTCATTTGCTCAATGGTTAATCCCAGTATTCTACTAGCTGCAGGATTACTGAATAAGATCTTTGTGTCAGCTCCATGAAGAACAAGCCCAACATTCATATTGTCGGTAAGAACGTTGTATTTTTCTTCAGTATTCTTTAGTGATAGTTCAGCCTGCTTGCGCTCGGTTTCAGATTGATCCAGTTCAGCAACTTTCACCTTTAATTCTTTGTTTTCGATCAATAGTTGTTCTTTAGTTTTTTCAAAATTTTTCATTTCTCACCTTTGCCTTCGAAAAAAAATTATATAGTTCTATACTTTTCTTCTTCTCCAAGTTTTGCCAATAACTCATTAACTTCTTTTCTTGTTTCGTTAATGGCAAGTTCTCTATCCACCATAATGTCATTCATCATCTCCAGCTGTTTCACTTTTGCATTCAACTTGTCTTCTGCCTGTTTCCGCTTGGTAATGTCTAGATTCAGTGCCAGCATAGATTCGACTTTCCCATTGCTTCCCAAAATCGGTTGAGCTGCTCGTAGAACATCTAGCTTGGTACCATCTTTGCAGATCATCCGAATTTCAGCATCGATGGGTTTTCCCTTTAAAAGCACAGGAAATTTTTGTTTGAATATTTGTACTGAATCCTGAGTAAGAAATTTGGTAATGTGTTTACCGATCATTTCGGAAACTTTGTAACCAAGCATCTTAGCTGTACTTGAACTACAATTAATTATATTACCCTTAGTGTCGATAACTTCACCTCCATAAGGTAATAGATTAAAAAGTAACCGATATCGCTCTTCATTGAGTTTCCCTTTTTCTTCGGCTTGTTT
>CAXCCM010000020.1:0-17458 GCA_963981005.1 uncultured bacterium
TGATGGAAAGGGGATGAGTGCAACATCAGTTGTGCTTATTACAAAAATATGAAGAAACCTGAACTTCTTTTACCAGTTGGAAATACCGAAGCATTTTATGCTGCTATTGATGGTGGAGCAGATGCGATTTATTTAGGACTCAGAAATTTCAATGCCCGTAACAGAGCAAAAAATTTCACACTAAAACAACTGCAATCTATTTTAACCGAATCCCAAAAGAAAGGAATAAAAGTTTACTTAACACTTAATACACTTATCAAGAATTCAGAACTTCCTGAACTTCTTGATGTGCTGTATCAGGTTTCTCAAACAACTCTCTCTTCAATAATAATTCAGGATTGGGGTACTTATTATCTTGCTAGAAAATTCTTTCCGAATATTACTCTTCACGCTAGCACTCAGATGGCTTTTCATAACTCTGTTGGAGCTGAATTTGCAAAACGTAAGAACTTTGAACGAGTTATCATGGCAAGAGAACTTACACTTGAGGAATTGAGAATCATAGGTAGCAAAAGCAGGATTGAGTTAGAAGTATTTACTCATGGTGCTTTGTGTTATTCTTTTTCCGGTTTATGCCTTTTCAGCAGTTTTTTAGGTGGGATGAGTGCAAATAGAGGTCAATGCAGACAACCATGCCGAAGAACGTTCCAAGCAGAAGAAAAAGAAGATTATTTCTTTAGTTTAAAAGATAGTCAGCAAATAGATGTAGTACCGGAATTAATGAAGATCGGAATCTTATCTCTAAAGGTTGAGGGTCGCATGAAATCTGCTGAATATGTAAATCGTGTTGCCAAAGCATATCGCATGGTTATTGATGATCCTAACAAATTAAAGCAAGCTAAACAGCTTCTAACTTACGATATGGGAAGAGAAAAAACTTCCTATTTTCTTGGTGGTAACGTATCGAATGCTTTTTCTGAAAACCCATTTATTGGCATTCATATTGGAGAAGTTATCGATGCTAAAGGAACCGAATTTTCGTTCACTACAACAGAAGATCTTAAAATGAATTACAGAATTCGTGTTCAACCTCAAAGTGGGATGGATAGCAAGGCAATAAAATTGAAAGCTGAATATGGTTTTACAGAAGTAGGTAAAGGTGAAACAGCAAAACTTAATTTCACTCAAGAAAGTTTTAGAACAGGTGATAAAGTTTTCCTTATTGGTGCACCAGTAAATAAGTTCCGAACTAAATTTCAACTAGATGGAAAGAAAATAAAACAATATCTTCCTGCTAAAAAGAAGCAAAATATCCTCAATAGAATTGGCTCTGGCAAACAACTACATTTTGATGAGCTATTTATTCGTATAAATTCATTACGCTGGTTCAGAAAGTTGTATTTAGATAAAATTGATCAATTAATTATCAATCTCACAAAAAGTGAATGGCAAAAACTTAATTTACAATCACCTTTTATGAAGAAAAATATTAACAAATTCATCATTGAGCTTCCAAAATTTATTCCAGAAAATGACATTAAGTTTTATAAAGATCTCTGTTTAAAATTTTCAAAACTGGGTGTTAAGAATTTTATGCTGAGTAATATTTCTCAGAAATTATTGCTGCCGATTGGCATCAGATCATCTGTAAATGAAAATGTTTATACACTTAATGATGCTGCAATTCAATTCTTGAAAGAAGATAATGCAGGGTTACATATTTATCCATATGAATTTGATTATGAAAATCTTGTAGGTGGTAAAAATAGGAATGGGATTGTTCCTTTATATTTCTATCCTGAACTGTTTCATTCACGAATGCCTGTAAAATTAGACAATCCAGATGATGATGACTATGCGCATTTCAAAGATAGAGATCATTCGTTTAGGAAAACCGTACGAGATGGTGTTACAATTGTAGTTCCAGAATTGCCTGTGTCACTTCTTCAATATAAAGATGATATTCATAAACAGGGATTTCGTCGTTTTCTTATTGACCTATCTCATGTTAAGCCATCACAAAATACGTTTAATCGATTACAAAAAAAGTATAAATATTCTGAAGCAGAACAACCAGGTTATGGATTTAATTATAAACTAGGGTTAAGTTAATATTTTTGGACAAAAAAAAAGCTCGATCAATTGATCGAGCTTTTTTTAATTTTTTTAGATTTAAGCTCGTGTAACGTTTATGGCTCTTGGACCTTTATCGCTTTCTTCAACGTCAAAAGTTACTTTTTCGCCTTCGTTAAGAGTTTTGAATCCATCACCACTAATGTTTGAATGATGACAAAAATAATCGTTACCATCTTCACATGATAAAAAACCAAAACCTTTTTTCTCGTTAAACCATTTTACTGTGCCGTTTTTCATTTTTCTTTCTCCTACTAATTTTGCGGGATTTATCCCAAGTGAAATCATTTTAATACTACACAATTAATTCCATAAAACTATGGGATAAATTTTCTACGTATTAGAATTTCTAATCACACGGAGACAAAAAAGTTATTCAGGCTAACCTGTCAACATCATTTTTCTTTTGGAAATCATTTTTTTATTTTTTCTGCAACTAGTTTCTCAATTAGGTTTGTTTCAGGAACAAATGGAAGTGTTATGTGATCCGTATTTTTGAAGGTCTTGTTGTGTTCAATAGCCGTTTCTATTGAATTCTCATTTCTTGCCCATGCACGCCGAGCCACACCGCACATCACATCCCATGGGAAAGCTTGCTCGAGAATAAAATCTACTCTTTCGCTTCCATCTAACACCATTCCAAATCCACTGTTCGAAACTTTTCCGATTCCAACACCACCACCATTATGCAAAGTAACCATACTCATTCCACGTGCAGCATTTCCAGCATAACATTCAGTACTCATTTCTGCCATTATGTTAGAGCCGTCTTTGATATTAGATGTTTCTCTGTATGGTGAATCTGTTCCGCCTGTATCGTGAGGATCTCTTCCAAGCATAATTGGTCCAATCACACCTTTGCGAACCATTTCGTTAAATTTTAGCGCTATTGCAAGTCTGCCAGGTGCATCTTGATAGAGTATACGAGCTTGTGTTCCAACAACTAATTTATTTTTCATAGCATCACGAACCCAAACATAATTATCCATATCTTGATATCTTGGTTCTTCGCGAAGATTTTTTATTATTTCTGCCGCAGCATTATCTGTACTTATAAGATCCTCTTCTTTTCCTGATAGGCAAACCCAGCGGAATGGACCGTAACCAAAATCAAAAAGTTCGGGTCCTAAAATATCTTCTACATAGCTTGGAAAGATAAATCCATCAAATGTATTTTCACCATTTTTGGCTATTTCCTTCACACCTGCATCATAAACAGCTTTCATGAAACTATTTCCATAATCAAAGAAATATGTTCCACGCTGAGACAGTATTTTTACATACTCATAATGCTTCATAAGCGATTCATTAACTAGTTGAATAAAATTATTTCTATCTGCTGAAAGCATTTTTGTACGCTCTTCAAAGGTCAATCCCTGTGGACAATAACCACCTTCATAGGCTGCGTGACAAGATGTCTGATCGGAAAGAAGATCAATGTGAATATTTTCTTTCACAGCATATTCTAATAGATCTACAATATTCCCATGATACGCAATGGAAACACTTTGCCTATTATTTATATATTCAGTCGCCATTTTAAATGTTTCTTCAGGAGTTTTTACAATCTTCCCTACCCAGCCTTGTTCATGACGTGTTTCGATTCTGGATAGATCCACCTCCGCAAAGATTCCAACACCATTAGCAATTTCTACAGCTTTTGGTTGTGCTCCACTCATTCCACCCAAACCAGATGAAACAAATAACTTCCCTCTTAAATCTCCATTTTCAGGAATTCCAAGCTTCATTCTGCCAGCAATAAGAATTGTGTTATAAGTTCCATGCACGATTCCCTGGGGACCAATATACATCCAACCACCAGCTGTCATCTGACCATAATTTGCAACACCAAGAGCATTTGCACGGTTAAAATTTTCTTGATCATCAAATTCCCCGATCATCAAACCATTTGTATTGATCACACGTGGAGAACTTGGTGATGATTTGAATAAACCAAGCGGATGACCACTCATGACAACAAGTGTATTCTCATGTGTAAGATTTTCTAGATATTTTTTTACAAGAACATATTGCATCCAATTCTGGAAGACTGCACCGGTTTCTCCATACGTAACAAGTTCATACGGATAAAGTGCTGTAGCAAAATCTAAATTATTATCTATCATCACCTGAAAGGCTTTCCCTTCCAAACACTTACCCTTATACTCTTGTACAGGTTTACCATAGAGATCTCCTGTAGGTCGAAACCTATAACCATAAATATGACCGTGCTCAATAAGTTCATCTAATAGCTCAGGAGCGATATCTTCATGTAGTTCTTCTGGAATGTAGCGTAGTGCGTTCTTAAGCGCAAGTTCTATTTCTTGTTTATTTAAGTCCATTTCGCGGCGAGGTGCTCTACGAATTCCCTTTTTAAATTCTGGGTATTCCGGTAAAATAGGATCTATTTTAATTTTCATTGCATTAGAAACTGATAAATTACTCATTTATCTCCGCCTTGTAATTATGCTTGTATTTTTAATATCCGTTGATGTTGTATGGTTTTCGGTTAATATGTTATTTATTAGTTTTTCGAGTTCATTTACAGCATCAACAGAAATTTTATTATCATCATTACCTTTTGTCAATACGCATACATGATCTATATTGGTTGAAGAAATATCAGGAATAAAATTCTTCTCAAGTTCTTCGGTTAACATAATTGTTCTAGATTTACTAAAAGCATTTTTAGAAAGATATGCTAGATGATTTAAATACAGCATATCATCATTTCCAAGTGTTTTAAAAGTATGAAATACAATTAGCGGAAGAAAACTCATATGTTTTTCGAAATTTCGTTTGCCTGTAACACGATAATGAAGATCAACTTTTTGTCCTAAAAATAGAACTTCAGGAGATTCGGATTGCTCAAATCTAAGATCTTGTTGTATGGAATTGAAACTTGTAGGAGAGAATAAATAGTTCATATTGAACTTCCCACATCCCCAAAAAATACCAGTATGATCAATAATCTTCTGCCTATTGATAATCACAGAAACAAGGTCATTAAGATAATTTACAGAAAATATTGAAGATTCCGCGATAAAACCCTTTGAATTTAGTTTGTTAAATTTATATTTGTTATTTGTAATTGCACCACGGAAAACATTAAGCATATCTACAATTTCTTTGTTATCTCCATTACTCGCCGCAATTGCGTTAGATATTTTTTCCCATTTGATATTGATCTCATGCAGATACATTTTATTTACTGGATTTGTCTCTTCTTTAAGCATTTTACTAAGTATTTCTTTATAAAACATGATTCCTCTTTTTTTGAGACTGAAATTTTATTACAATTCGTTTTAACAATGTAAATTCTAAAGAGTTAACATTTTTGTCAAATTTCTTTTTGAATGGAACTCAATAGAAATCATTCACTCTTTTAATCTTAGATATCAATATGATTTATATTATTTCTTTTCAAGCAGTATCTGCATTTTATCTGTATTTACGATGTTGCTATAAAACTCTTTAAATTCCAAATATTTTTCTACTGGAATATCGGTTTCTTTGCGCTTTAGAATTCTTGTGCATTTTAAATTGTTCCCATCAAAAATAAACGTAAGAGAATATTCCCCTGCAAATGATATAAATTCATATTCACTTTGCAGATCTACAGGTTTCAAATCATTGGGAATTTCAATTATCATCTCTTCCTTACAGTAATTTGAATAACTCCATCTAATAATTGGATATTCTCTAGTTTCATAAGAAATTGATTTACTTGGTTCTTTATTATCTGCCCATGGTATTTTTAGGAAATAGAATTCGCCTGCGTTAGTAATATAATCTTCTACAGAATATTCATACTCATAATGAACTTCATGGGTTAGTTTATCAAAATCGTTCATAGTTAATTTTTCTAATTTTACTGTTGGATGTTCATTAGCCAAAATCTCTGTTAATCGTTTTTCTCTCTTTTTATCATTTTTATAACGATATGAACTTCTCATACCAGCTGCAAGATCACCAGTTTTAATATTCTTCTTATTAATAACAACACTGTTATCGCTAAGTATCTTCATATTACTATTTCTAATTACCTTTGTCTCATTTGAATATTCTTCTGGTAAAAAAATGAGTGCATTTTGATCTTCCATGATTGGCAAACAACAACCATCGATCATTGAACTTGGAATAGTTGAAAAATCATAATTTTGGGCTGTATGATCTAGATATCTCAATCCTTCATCTGTCTCTACAGCTACAATACAATGCGTAAATGCGGAAAGAGATGGTAATTGATTCTTATTGAGGGCGTAGTCATAAGTATCGGCTAATACAAAATATGCTTTTACGCCTATCTCTTTGAACATTGCAATACTAAGTGCAGAAACATCCTTACAATCTCCTAATCTGTTCACGAGCACATCTCTAGCTTTTTGTGGAACATAAGCCGATTGACGGAAAGAGACACTACTATAAGTAATATTCTCAATAATGTATTCATAAATCCTTTTTACTTTCTCCATTTGATCAAGATCCGGTTCATCTTCAAACAAACCTTTTACTACCTCTGTAATCTCATATGAGCTTTTTGTTTTAGCTGTTGCAATTTTCTCATACCAATCTGCAATATATTGCCAATCTGGAATGCTACTTACAAACAGCACTTTACCAACATCTTTTGAATTTGGCATTTGATATTCTTGTTCAATAGCATCCTCATTACATGTTTGCCAGCTATATAAAAAATTATCTTCAACTTCTGTTATTTCCGGCTCTAGATCTATATTCATTGTTTTGTATTGGAACTCCTTCTGTTTTGGAACCAGAAGTGAATAACGAACTGCTTGTGCAGGTATTGGATATGAAAGACTCTCTACATCCCAAAAATGACCAAGCATATCACCCGACTGGTAATCTTCCAGTTTCCATTTCAAATAAATTACATCATCTTCTTCCAAAGTTTTAAAAACAACCCTATTTCTGTTTCTATCTCCCTGAATTCTAGAACCATCCTGCTTAATTACAACTCCTTCCTCAATAACAAGTCTTTGTTTATAAGAATTGTATCCTATCCCATATTCCTGAAACTTTTCGATACCTTCTTGGTTAAAAACCTTTATCAATAATTCATGCTCGGTAATGGAACCACCTTCTGGGTAAACAACTCTCTTTTTATCCATCAAAATAACCATTGAGTTGTCATCAGGATAATCATCATGAGTACTCGAATCAGCTACTAATTGTTCTATATCATTGGTTTTAAAACAATTAAAGATAGACCCCTTATCTTCTAATTCTCTAATGTTATCAAGTGATGTGTAATCATTTCTATTATAAAGGAGAGCTTTTTCATAGGCTTCAATTGCTTTTCTATTAAGTTTTGAGTGTCGGAATATCTTACCAAGTCTCGCCCAATAAGGTCCGTAAGAAGGTACTATTTTTAATGCTTGTCTAATATATTGTTCGGCTTCGGAATATTGTTGCAACTCTAAGTATACATCAGAAACATTAACTTTGTACGTAGGAGAATCCGGCACTAATTCAATCATTTTTCCACTATAATTTTTCCAAGATATCAAATCACCATCCTTCAATGTGAAATCTACAAGAATAGATAGAACATCTTCTGAATAATTTTTCTTTAAGACACCTTTCATTATTTTGATTGCGCTATAATATTGTTTAGTTGTTTCTATTGTGAGTAGTGCTTTAAGGTAAGCAAAATCTAAACCATCAGGCTCATATTTATAAGCTTCTTCAACCGATGAAATTAATTTATCGTAAAGCTCACGCACAGCATAATATTTAATTTTTGCATCATAATAATCTTTTCTATTACAATGCTCATCCATTTTTTCAATTAAATCGTCTGCTTTTTCAAATTCCTGATTAGATATAAATTTATTAAACCTATATTTTATCCCCAATGGAATTGTCTCATTAAGTTCATATAGTTTTTCTGTAGCTGTTATTCTTTCGTCTTCTTTCTCACCACGCAAATAGGCATTTGCTAAATTTAAATAGATTAGAGAGCAATCTGGAACTATTTCTAATGCTTTCTTCAATATTAATTCAGCTTCAATAGCTTTATCCTGCATAAAATATGCAGTAGCCAGCATTACATAATTCTCTGGATGTTCAGGATTTTCTTCAATTTGCTGTTTAAAGTATTCAAAAGCAAAATGCTCTATTACTTTACTCGGTGCATTTGGTTTAGAAATATAAGTTTTGTTCTCTAAAGAATAATCTAATCCTTCGATTTTCTTTCCATTAGCATCGGTAATTCTTGCATAGAAGTTACAATTGCTAATCTCAGAAAAACCTGTTTTTATAAGCAGTCTGTTCCAACCTTTTTGTAATTCTGTTTCAACAATATAGGAATCTTCTGAGTTATTGTTTTCATCACAAATCTCAAAAATATTTTCATCATTCAAAAATACTTTTAAAGAACCAGAGGTTCCTGTACGGATCTGGGCAGATTGTTTAATAGGAGAAAACACAAAGCTATTCCCATAATAAATTGCTTCAGCTGCTCCGAAATGTTTCCTAAAGTCTATCCATACATACATATCTGTGGGAGTATTCTGAAACCAGAAAGTAGGAACTTTTTCTTTACCCTCATACCTTGCTAAAGGATCATAATTCTCTTCTGGAGGATAGACAGTGTCGTATCCGGAAGCTGAGACATTTTCAAAAGGACCTATCATCATCCAATTACTAATTGTGTTAGTTTTAGCTACATATTGTTTTGCTTTCGATAGTTTCTTTTTTGATGCATAGTATCTAGTTAAACTACTATATAATGTCGCTTGCAGTGCACCGGTAGGATCACCTTCTTTTGCTGTATCCTCTAAATATTTAATACAATTAGTCTTTTTTTTATTTATGTTATCTCTAATAATACGTGTAAGAAGAAAGCTATAAAGATATGGATATTTGTTATCTGTATACTCTAATCCTTTTTCTAAAGTTTTCCATCCAACTTCTGTTTTTTCCTGCATTTTATAAAATAATGTGAGTCCCATATAAGCTCGAAAATTTGTCTCATCTAGATCTAAGGCACTTTTAAAATGCTCTTCAACCAAAACTAGATCATTAAGTTGCCAGGCACTCCAAGCTTCATTAACTTTTGCTTCACTTTCTGGATTTACAGCAAATATAATCGTTGGTAAAATCATTAATAGAACCAGTAATTGCTTCATTTTTTCTCCCATTTCGTTAGATTTCATTATTTTCTATAAATATTAATTCACATTGTTACAGCATTAGTTTATTTGTTTTTACATAGAATCGGTCAAGGAAAATTTGTAAGCATTAAACTATCTTCCTACCAATTATCGACTGACTTTTTAAGCACTACTTTTTTATAGATTTCATTCAATATACAATATCTTTATTGACATCAAATTTGAAGTAAACCAATTCTGATTATGTGAGGCGAGAATGAAAATCATAAAAAATGCATTTATTTTAAAAGGTGATAAATCACAAATATTTGACATTCTCTTTGATGAGAAGATCATAAAAATAGCTAAATATATAAAAGTTGAGCCTGATATTGAAGTTCTTGATCTTCATGGAAAACTACTCATACCCGGCTGTATTGATGCTCATGTGCATTTTAATGATCCTGGATTTACAGATCGTGAAGATTTTACTACTGGTACCACAGCTGCAGCCTGTGGAGGAATTACTACTATTATAGATATGCCGTGCACTTCCTTGCCTGCTGTAACAAATAAAGAAAATCTGAATACAAAGTTAGCTGTAATTGAGCCAAAAGCGATCATAGATTTTGCTCTTTGGGGAGGATTAAGAAAGAATGATCTTCCATTTGATGAAGAAATGATAAATACGTTGTGGGAATCTGGAGTTGTAGGAATAAAAATTTATACAATTTCAAGTATGGAAACCTTTGCAGCTTTATCCTACAAAGATATCAAAGAAGCTTTCAATAAATTCCCAGGAATCCTCTTTGCCTTTCATGCTGAAGATGAAGATGTTATAAATAATTCGGTAAATAAAATTAACAAAGAACAGAGAAAACTCCCAGAAAGTTATGTGAAAACCAGACCAGTAGAAGCAGAAGAAATTGCTGTTAAGAATATCCTTTCATCTTTAAATACAGAAAGCAAAGTTCACTTCGTACATATAAGCAGTAAAAATGCTTCAAAAATAATTTTAGAAAAGAAGAAGCAATACAATGTTTCCTTTGAATCATGCCCACAATATATGCAATTTACTTCAGACGATTTTCCACGTTTAGAAGGAAGACTAAAAACCGCACCGCCAGTGAAGTATGATGAAGATAGAGATTTCTTAAGAAGCATTTTAAAAAATGGATCACTAGATTTTGTTGCAACTGATCATGCCGGATGTAATTATGAGAAAGATAAGAAATTTGAAGATTTTTCGAAAGTTTATAATGGAATTCCCGGTACTGAATTAATGATACCTTACCTATTCTCAGAATTTTATCTAAAAGAGGAAATAAGCTTAAAACGTATGATAGAATTAACTTCCGAAAATGCTGCAAAGCGTTACGGATTATTCCCACAAAAAGGAAGTTTACAAATTGGGACTGATGCGGATTTCACGATTATTGATCTAGACAAAGCCTATTTGGTTAATGAATCTGAACTCCATTCAATAGGTAAATACTCCCCGTTTCAAGATACAGAATTTGCCTGTTCAATAAATAAAACCATTGTGCGTGGAAATATTATTTTCGACACCGAAAAAGGAATTTTACATAAACCCGGTTACGGAAAGTTTATTCGTAGATCCTGATCATTTCAGCAGAAGCATTTTTTTAGTTTGCTTATGCTCTCCAGAAATTAATTTGTAAAAATATATACCTGAAGAAACCGGCTGATCATTTGAATCGGTTCCATTCCAAATAACTGAATGTTTACCAGCTTGTAACTGTGTGCTAATAAGTTGCTTCACTTCTTGTCCTTTCAAATTAAAAACTTCCAAAGTTATAAACGAGGACGTTTGTCTTACCTCAAAAGAAATAGTAGTTGTTGGATTAAACGGGTTAGGATAATTACTCAAATTAAAATCTATATTTACTACATCTTCATTAGCCGATGAAGCAATGTTTATATCACTACTGTAACGTGGTTCAATTCTATATGAACCATAAGCATAATCTACAAGCCCTGTAATCTCATAAACTTCTCCGATAGTCGGTTCAAAAGCATATATCATATCGTTTATCATTATAGCACCAGATCCATCATCAACCAGCCACTCACCATAAGTGGGATTATAATCTGTACATTCAGCATTATTAATATGTACAAGAACTCCTTCATAATCTTCTTGATTTACATCTATTGTAGATAGAGAAACAACTTCCGGAAGATCATTTCCACTTGAAATAATTGAATATTCTACAACATCTGTTAGCTCAGTTTTTTCAAAATATTCTTCTACGTTAGCTGTTATATTTATCTCATCACCTTCATTTACACCATGAGCATAATCATATACAAATATACCATTCCAAGCACCAATTCCATCTTGTAAAAAATAAATATTATCACTAGCACCAGTTACAATACCATTTGTAATAACTTCTACCCCTTCCATAGGAGAGGGACCATCTACAGAATATTGAATATCATATATTAGATGCTCTGAAGTTGGTTCGATAATGTAAAATGGATTGTTACTTACATCTATCGGATCATCATCAACATTATCAGAAATGGCGATCCTATATGCTCCTAAAGTTGCATCTTCAGGAATATTCCAAATCCATTCTCCATCGTTTTCGGTAGAAGTAACCAAAATTTCCCGATCTTCCGAAGTTTCGTTCAGCAGCTCGATCTTCACGTTCCCACCAAAATTTGCACTTGCCCACTCTATTGTATGTTCTGTTCCCTGTTGCCAATCCTCTTCAATATTTGGAATAGAAACAACTATAAGGGGTTGAGAAGAATTGATAGTGTTGAATTCAGCAAAAACTGGCAAATGATCAGATGCAAAATAAAGCGCATCTGCAATTTCGGGTGACACAACAGAATTGGTTCCATAATTTATAGATACATTAAAATGTGCACCATCGTTTCCATAGGAGGTAATTGTATCTTCAATATATTCTAAACCATATCCATTATTTAATTGATACGAGGAAAAGATAAAGTCGAATCTATCATCTAACCCACCACTTGCTCCGCCGCCAAATTGAGTTGAACGAGTGGATTGTGTATGAACAGCTTCATAATCAGAATTATTATGCCAATCTCCAACTTGATCAGAAAGATCTTCAGCTCTGCTAATATTATTACTTTCATCAGCAATAAATTTCTGATATCCAGGCTCTGAACTTGTATAGAAATTCATATCTCCAACAATTATAAATTCCGTTCCTGCTGGTAATAAATTAATATGATCACGTAGTTTTGCAACCTCTTCTAAACGCTCATTTTCATAGCCTGTGCTTGCTTTTAAATGACAGCTATAAAACCTGATTAAATTACCATCTATTATTAACTCATATTCAGAAATATCTCTGAGAGCTGTAGAAACTGTATCTTGAGAGCCAAAAGTAATTAGTGAATTTCGGTAAACCAAATAATTATTTGTATCGGGTCCATTTATAAATACAGAACCAGAAAAATCACTCGTTCCATTATTTACAGCAGATAACAAAAGTTCTGCACCCATGTTGTCTTCGATTTCCTGAAATAAGCAAATATCTGCATCTATATCATTTAAGATTGCTTCAAAAAAAGCGAGTCTATCTGCATCATTTCCGCTAAAATTAAGTGCGTTATAAGAGACTACCCGAATTGAAGCTGTAAGTGAAAATGCTACTGCTAAAACTATAAAACTAATAATTATTTTTTTCATATATTCCTCTTAAAACAATAAAAAAATGGGTCAGCTATTTTGCCTACCCATTTCTTCAACTTTTTAATTTAACAACGTCTATTTTAGCATTTAGACCAACCACAAGAGTTACATTTCAAACATCCTTCAGTATGTTCTACCGTACTACCACAATCCGGGCAAATCCTCATAGAAGACGTTGATTGTCTTTTTGGTTTTGCTGATGCTTTCTTGTTGATCTTTTTTATATTTTTTGCCGTATCTTTATCTAGTGTTAGAAAAACTTCTAAAGATTTTGCTATACTATCTGCACACGAAGTTACTATTTCTCCATTACTCCACATCGGAGACGGACAACGAATCCCCTTAAGCTGACGTGCTATTGAACTCACTTTTACATTAGAACGAAGAAGCAAAGAAGTAAGCCTTGCTATAGCTTCCAATTGAGCAGAAGCACATCCGCCAACTTTTCCCATTTGAGTAAATATTTCACATGCGCCTTTTTCATCAGAATTAATTGTTACATACAAATGTCCACAACCTGTTTCTATTTTTTGGGTCATACCTGTTGTAATTTCCGGACGCTCACGAGGTGCAACTCTATGCCCATTAGTTTTAGTTTCTTTAACTTCTTTACCTACATTTAGAACTTGGTTTTCACGGCTTCCATCACGATAAACAGTAACACCTTTACAACCCAACTCATATGCGAGCTCATAAGCCATTTTTATCTCTTCTTTAGTTGCCTCTTTTGTAAAATTAATAGTTTTGGAAACTGCATTATCTACATATTTTTGGAAAGCTCCCTGCATTCGAAGGTGCCATTTTGGTGAGATATCGTGAGAAGTAACAAACACTTTTTTAATCTCTTCAGGAATCTCATCGATATGAGCCACACTACCTTCATCTGCTACTTTCTCCATTAATTCCGAAGAATAAATTCCAGCATCTTTTATTACTTTTTCAAAATGAGGATTTATATACAGAAGCTTATTCCCATCCATTACGTTTTTCACATAAACTAATGAGAATTGAGGTTCTACACCACCGGATGTATTGCAGATCATGCTTATCGTTCCAGTTGGTGCTATTGTTGTTGTTGTTGCGTTTCTTATGCCTTTTTTAGCAATTGTTTTATTAAGTTCTTTCCAATCCAGTTTATTGTCTTCACGAATCAACTTTTGTGTTTCGTAGATACTTCCCTTAAAGTTCTTGAATGCACCTTTTTCATTAGCAAGCTCAATAGATCTAATTTTAGAATGGTAATCAATAAATTCCATTACCTGCTCTGCTAAATTAATAGCTTCATCACTATTATAGGGTATTTTTAGTAAGAACAATAGGTCTGCCCAGCCCATAACACCAAGTCCGATTTTCCTATTTGATTTTACCATTTTATCAATTTCCGGAAGTGGGAATTTAGACATATCTATAACACTATCTAGAAAATCAACTGCATCTCTAGTAGCCTTTTCTAATACATCCCAATCAACATGATCTTCTTTTATCATTCCGGCTAAATTCATTGAGCCCAAATTACAAGCTTCATTTGGAAGAAGAGGTTGTTCTCCGCAAGGGTTAGTTGATTCAAGTTCGCCAATATGTGGAGTTGGATTATGCTTATTTATTCTATCAAGAAAAACTATTCCCGGTTCACCATTTTGATGTGCCATTTTAACTATCAGGTCAAATACATCACGAGCCTTTAATTTTTTTATAATCTTTTTTGTATGTGGTGAGATCAGTTCATACTCACTATCTTCATAAACAGCACTCATAAATTTTTCTGTAATACCTACACTAAGATTAAAATTTGTAAGCTCTTGAGTATTTTCTTTGCAGGTTATAAATTCAAGGATTTGCGGATGATCAACAGCTAAAATCGCCATATTAGCACCACGTCGTGTTCCACCTTGTTTAACCGCATCAGTTGCAGCATTGAATACTTTCAGGAATGAGATTGGTCCGCTGGATACACCATTTGTACTTCTAACCCTTGCATCTGCTTCACGTAATCTAGAAAAACTAAAACCAGTACCGCCACCACTTTTATGGATCAATGCTGCATTTTTTATTGATTCAAAAATACTCTCCATGCTATCTTCTAAAGGTAACACAAAACAAGCAGATAATTGTTGAAGATCATGACCGGCATTCATAAGAGTTGGAGAATTTGGAAGGAAATTCCCGGAGTCTAAAAGGTTGTAATATAATCTCTCTTTTTCTTTATTTCCGTTGCTAATGTTCACAGCAACTCGCCTGATCATTTTATCCCAATTTTCTATTGGCTTGCCATCATTATCCTTTCTAAAATAGCGTTTTTCAAGCACTGTCAAAGCGTTGTCAGTTAGTTTCATTTAAGACTCCTGAAAATATTTAAATTTATCAACATGTTAGTGTTATGAATACTCTAGAATCCATAACTCTTTATAGTGTAAGTAATTAACAGCCAAGTAAACAATCTGTCAATCTTCGAGTTCTATTGATTTAATGGTTAAGTTCCAACTACTTAGCGCTACTGTCAAGATGAAATTATTATTGTAAAATCGTAAATTTCGTAGACCTACTATTAGAGGTTATTTCTAGGAATATATTTTTTTAATTTTTGTTAAATTAGTTTTTCAATGAAATATTTTGCTGCATTTTTTTACATAAAGTTTCTATTAATAAATTTTATTTGAGCATCAATTTCTTATGATCTTTATTGGGTCTATCTTCACAGTTCTGCCTGCAGGATGAAGAGTTGTTAATAAGCTTATGACAATAGCAACTATAGGTACCAATATAAAATCTAATATTCGCATTTCAACAGGAAGCCACTGTAGTGGAAAACCAGGAACTGGAATTATTATAAAATGGAACGTCATTTG
Source organism: uncultured bacterium (assembly GCA_963981005.1). Classification (GTDB taxonomy): domain Bacteria; phylum Cloacimonadota; class Cloacimonadia; order Cloacimonadales; family TCS61; genus Tenebribacter. Next base: position 15,738 of record CAXCCM010000020.1, read on the forward strand.
AGCATAAAGTAGAATAGCTGCCAAAATCAAACCTATCATTGTTCCTAAAAAGCCAATTATTACACCAATATTAATGAATATTTTAACCACATCTTTACCGGATGCACCCATCGATTTTAATACGCCGATCTCAACTCTTTTTTCGGTTACTAGCTTCACAAAATTTCCACTCATATTAAAAGAAGCAATTATTATCATTAGTGCAAGTACGATGAACATAACAGCCTTCTCCATTTTTATCGCATTAAAAAGGTTCGCTTCAAATTCGCTCCAATCTTCAACAATATAATCACCTGTTATTTTTTTTTGAAGATCATTTGCTAATCGTGCTGAGCGAGATGGATCTACAGATTTAATTTCGATTTGAGTAACTTCATCTTCAAAACCCAGAAAATACTGGGAATTTCTAAGCGAAATATAGGTGTAAACTCTATCGTATTCTGGCATTCCCGAGATGAAAATTCCAACTACTTTTAGCTTCTTACTTTTGGGAAGTAGGCCGAAAGGAGAAGGTTGAGTTCCAATAGGTGAGGTTAACTGGATATACTCACCAACAGTAGCGCTTAAAGTTAGTGAAAGATCCATTCCAATTATTATCCCATCATCATCCAAAGCATTTTTATCTGGTACTCCTACCACAATTTTATTTAGAAGCTCTGTTACATTTTTCTGCATATCCAGATCAATTCCATAACACAATGTAGAAGACATATCCTTCTCTTTTTGTATCATTAATTCAATATCACAAATTGGTGCAGCACCAACAATTTTTTCGTTTTTAGCAATTTCTTCTATTAGCTCATTATAATTTGAGATCGGTGAATAATCTTCCTTATGAATTTTGATCTCAGCTTTAGATCCTATCACTCTGTCGCGCATATCAGAATCAAATCCATTCATCACAGACGAGACAACCAATAAAGAAAACACTCCAATTACAATTCCTAGAAGTGAGAGCATATTAGAAAAAGTGAAAAAGAACTTTTTTCGTCCTTTTAGATATCTTAGTGCTAAAATAATATGAAACATTGGCTCTCCAACAATTTAATTTAGTTTAAAAAAAATGTCCTGTGATAAATTGGCAAGGAGATTGTTGATCTCAAGGTTATTTCAACATTAAAAATGACTTGCGTAAATTATTGAAACTACAAAACTTGATGTAATTGCTAAATGATTTGGAATGGCTTAATATTTGTAGGGGGAACAAATGGAAGTTGAAAAAAATATAGAAATCTCAAAAAATCTTACATTAACTATCCTTCGTTGGATTGCCCGATTCTGGAGCTATATTGTTGTTGCTTTTATACTCTTGTTTGTGGGAGCTCACATTTTCGGTTATGGAATTGGTAAAATGAGTTTAAGTGATGCAATTGCCTTTACCTTCTTTCCTGTTGGATTAACAATTGGATTGATAATTGCCTGGTGGAAAGAGAGTATAGGAGGAATAGTGGCAACAATCAGTATTATTGCTTTTCACCTGACCATGCTCTTTAATCATGGTAATCTTGATTTTGTATTTCTCATTGAAATGCTAGCAGTTCCCGGACCATTATTCATTATTTGCTGGTTGCTCTCACGAAATAAAAAACCTGCTTAGCGTCAGCAGGTTTTTCGTGTAAATCTGTGTTTATCCGAGTTTCAAAATTTATTCTTCCGGTTTCATTTGTGGGAAGAAAATAACCTCTTTTATAGATGTATTATTCGTAAATAACATTATCAAT
>CAXCCM010000021.1:0-17409 GCA_963981005.1 uncultured bacterium
TAAAACCTACCAATGAAGCTACTTTTAGATTAGACGAAAAAATTACAGGTAGTACTTCCCGTGCTTATGCTGTTCTTGCAAACGGTGTTTCAGCAAATGTGTTTCCAGCTGGATCAATAGAATCCTTTAGATCTAGAGGTGCAATTGCTGCCACTAGAGAATTGGAAAGTATGCAAGATATTGATAGGACTAACGAGGGTCTTATTGATGATGCATGGAAAAAAGAATTTTATACAAACATCCCAACAAATACAGAAACTGACCGAAGACAACTTCTTAAAAATATGAAAGAGGTTTATCAGGCAAAAGGAAACGAAAGTTCTTTTACTTGGTTATTCAGATCGTTGTATGCTAAAGAAGATGTAGAATTTTATTATCCAAAAACTGATATGTCAAAACTGTCTGATGGAAGATGGACACTTGATGCATCAGTTAAAATCTTAACATCAACAGCAAATAATTTAAATTTATTTACTGGTAAAAAGATTACTGGAGCTTCATCGAATGCTACTGGTATAGTTGAAACCTCTATTACTTCTTTTGCGGGAACTCTTCAAGTTACTGAATTAACATTATCAGATGTTGGACAAGGAATTGATGCTGATGGTGCTCTTGCAAATTTTTCAGTTGGTGAAGCCATACAAACAGAAGCAGACGCAAATGGTGATATTGCAATCGGGTATACATTAGGTACGTCCGTTAGCATTACTGTAAATGCCGGTGGATCAGATTATGTTGTGGGTGATGAAATTACAATTGAAGGTGGTGGTGGTGCAGATGCCCGCGCGAGGGTGGCTTCAACTCAAAATAATGTTATTCAAACCGTTACTCTTGTGGATGCAGGCGATGGATATCAAATAAATGATCCTGTTGGTTTTATTGATGAGGGAACTGGTGGAACTGGTGCCGCCGCAAAAGTTGGTACGATTATTAAAACAGGTGAGGCCCTGGTAAATTCAGAAATTATTGATGATTATGCAGAACAGACAATAGGCGATGCAACTGTTCTTGTATCATCTACTTCTAATTCTCATTTATATGGTAATTCTTCCCTAATATTTACTGCAGGAATTAAATCAAGTACAGCCAAATATTTAGATTCTACAGCTAATTTTGCAAACTCGCATTTAGCGCCCGGTGATAGAATTTCCAAACAAACATCAATAGATGAAACTGATGCTGGACAACTAACTCAATCTGGAACTACTGTTACTTTTGCAACTGGAATAACTGATGCTTTGATGATTTATATTGTTGGTGGTAAACTTACTTATGCAAATGGTAACAATACTATTATTACTAACTTTACAAATACCACAACTCTAACAGTTAAAGATTCTCATACAATTGGTAGTGCTCAAGATTGGGACATTTACTATAAAAGTAATACTTATTGGGGCACAATTATTGGTGCCAATAGTACACAAATTTTATATGCAATAGGTTCTTATAAGCATGATGAAGATTTAAGTACTTTTAGTTCAAATAATTTCTCTAATAATGATTCAATTATAGTATATGATGTTAATAAAACCAAGGCATGGGCAGCAAAATCTTCAAATTCTCACGATTCCCATATAACTCATACCGGTGTTACTTTTGATATAGGTAATACCCCCGCAAGTGTAACCGCTACATCATATACTACTGTTGACGGACAAGGTCCTCTGTATCCCGCAGATTTAGTACAAGATACTACTGGTGGATTTAGCATGACTACGGTAAATATAGGAGCCATTGATACGATTAGTATGACAACTGTTGGCTCAGAATATGCTACAACCCCAGCCGTTACCATTTCTAATAATCATATACAGATTTATCAGAATGCAAGAGATGTTCTCGGTGTTACTAGTACTCTTATCAATGTAAATCTATATTCATATGATACAGGAACAATTACTCAAAGTGGTAGTGTAATTACTCTAACTGGCGGCGCATTTCCAGACGCAAATTCTGGATTGAATAAAATTACGTATGCAAATGGATTTACTGATACTATTGTAACTGTTACTAATACTACATCACTTATAATGTCTACGGAAAGATTGGTAACTTCTGCCGAGACATATGATCTGACATACGGTGCTATTGCAAATAATTTTACAAGAAATGCGTTTCTTTATAATGATGATTTTACTGCCAGAGGAATAACTTTAGATTTTATAGATCAAGCTATATCTAGAAAAGGGAAGCCTGCGATTGCTACCGGTAATTCTGTATTTAGAGTACATATGCTTACGGCTGAAGATTTTGGTGCAGTTGAAGAATTCTTGTTGTTGGAAAGCCGTGATCTCGATAATACTCCAGAAAAAATTCTGTTTGAAGATGATACCGTTGGTGTATCTGTATATAATAAAATTTTAGTAGAAACTAGTGTTGAATTTTTATCACAAGAAAATGGAACAACCGATTCACTTCTAGGCGATGTTATACTTCGCGAAGATGGTACAACGAATACCCCCAATTCTTCAACAGAGGGGAGAATTTGGTCAGAGGACACAACAGGTGATCGTGTTACTGCATATAGTAATGTGGCTTCTACATACACCATAAACACTATTACTCAATCAGGAACTACGATTACAGGAATAGGTACTACATTTCCAAATGATCTTGTTCGTGGAACTATTACCTATGCGGATGATACAACTTCACTAATTACAGGATATACTAATGCCACATCATTCACAGTAGAAGATTCTAAAACTGTAGGTTCAGCACAAGCATATTCAATCAGTTATAACCCCGCTGTAACATGGGGAGAAGGTCGTGCCATTACAGTTTCAGCAGGTGGCACAGGAAATAGGACGGTTACTGCAACAGAATCTGGTCATTATTTGAATACAGGTGATAAGGTTAAGATTTCTGGATCGGGAACCAAAATTTTTAATGGTGTATATTCAATTACCATTGCGAATAATAGTACTTATACCTATACCTTACCAGAAGATACCTCAGTAACTTCACCAACAGGCAGTCATATAGCAACACCGGTCGCGTCCGCATGGCTCACCACATCTAATGCCATTACAATGGATACCTCACCGAAAGGTAATAATGCTACAATCGCGGTTTTGTCTATTGCAACTGGATCAATTAAAACGGTTGAAGTTTATAATTTTGGAGCAGGATATACTTCTGCACCAACCATTTCTGCAGCTGGTGGAAATCAAGATGCATCTTTTACTGCAAATCTTGGTGCTTATGGGGAATACGCGGGTTATTATACAGGAACACAAGGACTACTTAGTGGTGTACCAAAAATTCAAGATGGAAATTATTATCAAGATTTTTCTTATGTTCTAAAAACAGATTTTGATGTTAACATTTTCCGAAATGATGTAAAGAGAATAACACATCCATCTGGTATGGTGATGTTTGGTGAATTGGCTATTCGTAATAAAGTTTCCGCTAGAATGTTCGATGATGGCCAAAGTGGTAATGTTGATTCCCTTACACCTACTGATACAAGAAAAAATCATACGCTTGAAGTTACTATTAATTCTTATGCTAACCTTCAATATCAATCATCCAACACACAAAATGAATTAGAAATTTTTACTGCTGATCATCCTTGGCAAGCGATGGATGCTAGATTAGAAGTTCGTGATGATAATAATCTTTTAGAGGAAAATTTTAGAGATGTTACAGTAGCCCGTACTAATTCTACAACGTTTACTGTTACAGATACTTTACATGGTTTGGCAGCAGGTGATACAATTCAGATTGCGGGATACCCACAAACACTCAATGAAACGGATTATTGGGACGGAAAATATGTTATTCAAACAATACCCACTACAAATACTTATACGGTTACTGTCCAAAGAGGTGATCCGGGTGCGAGTGTAACGGCTGATCCATATTTCTATATTGTTATGGATAGTTCAGATGGCTCTGCTGATGCAGGAGACAATATTTTAACAGAACAAGCTGAGTCATTTATATATGAGGGGTCTGTTGAATATCTTAAAGTAGAAACTAAATTACTTGCAAATGTTTGGTTATCAAATAGCGCAAATTGGAATAATCCATTCAATGGTGGCATTCTTGATGAGGCAGGAGACGATGTTCTTCTAGAGCTAGGCGGATCTTATCTTTATCCAAAATTACAATTTCCAATAGCTGAAACAGGAACTGTATCTATTAATATGAGTTTTAATAGTGATCTCCTTCTTGAAGATTATACAACTGGTGATTTAGGAATGAGTGATTCTGGATATCTTCTTGATGAGGCATCTGGGTCGGTAGGTACTGGTCCTGCAAGATATATTTCACTTGAAGAAGATTCAGAAGGACCGGATCATCAATATGAAAGTATTCCAATTGTAGATACTCATGTGACATTTTCTCTTCTTGATTCGATGAGACAGGGATTTTTGACTGAAGATGGTCTTGATAATTTGGTGTGTGATGATGCGGATTCAGGTGAAGGAATACCCGCAAGTAGATTAATTACTGAACGTTTTGGAATTACGGATGGTGCTTTTGCGCCAACTATGCAACATCTTTCATTTCTTTCAGGATTAGGAAATATTGTAACTGAAGATGGATATTTAATCACCAATGAAGAAATATCTGTCGGTGAAAGAGTTTCCCATATAAGGGAAGAGTCAGATTACAATAGTTCATTTGCATCAACTGTAGAATTTGATCTTTATGACACAATGGGATGGCACTTCTTAACAGAAGATGGCCTTACACATTTAATATATGAAGATGGAACTCGTTCTATTTTAGAATTATCTTCTATGGAATTGAGTGATCGCCCAGGGAGTAAAACAATAATTCCTTATGGTCAGCCCGCCGCTACCGTAAGAACAATTACCGGCCATTTTGCCAATGCTGTAATCAATAATTATAAAGAGGATACTGTTGGTTTATCGACTTTTGGTATGCAAGTTTTTAGACCTCATTATACATCGCAATGGAATTCTCCAACAACCGATATTGGTTTTACTCATGATCGAATGTCTTTGGACAATGAGGTGGGATTTTTACTTGCAGAAGATGATGTATTAGTTACAAATCATATATTGTTTGAAGACGGCCCATTTGCTGGAACAGATCTTATGAATTCAGGTGAAGCCTATTCTGAATTTTTTGGATTAGAAGACCAGGCTGCAGGCAATAATATTCTTGAAGAAGATGGTTCTACTGATACAGCATCTTCGACCGGTAATCAAATGTTAACGGAATTTTCTAGAACATCACCGGGCGAATACCTTATACACCAATCATGGAAAGTTCTTCCAACCTATCAATATAGTAGAGTATTAACGAGATTGCAAGGCCAAATTGCAATACCACATAATTCAACTACTGTAACCGGAACCAATACTACATTTACTTCACAAGTTAGGGTGGGGGAGATTTTTCAGACAGTAGATGAAAATATTTTAACTGAAGAATCGGGTGGAGGTATAACACTTGAAACTGATGAAAGAATACGACATGAAGACATTACCATCTCTGATGTTCAAAATGTAGCTCTTACAACAGAAGTATTAGGACTTGTACCCTATGAAGATTTTCATTGGTTTTTAACTAACGAAGATGCTGTTCTTGGTGAGCACATTACACATCCTGGCGTGATAGGAACATATTCAGATTGGGATACTGGTTTTTATTTTGTAACTAGTGAATCTAATGCTGGTGAATCTGATGTGGGAACAAGGCTTGGTCAAGAAGATGACAGCAGTATTCTTGAACTAGAAACCCTAGAATGGGAAACTGATGATCTTCAACTAGAAGATGGAAGTAAAATTCTACTTACTGACCCCGGCGAATTTAGAATTGCGGCAATTGCTAGTGATACAAGCCTAACAGTAACTAGAAAACATTGGGGTGGAACTGATGCCGTAATATGGCGTCAGTAAGTAGAAATACTTTTTATAAATCATATAAATATAACAACGGTGAACTGATAAATATAACAATAGATGACTGACAAATTTTAATTAACATATTAAGTTTTTTTTGGAGGAACAACAAAATGCCTGCTATAGTAACCAATAAATTCCGAATTCACAACGCAAAACAGTTTGTGGAAGCATTTGATGAGGTGTCTACCACTTCAGGAGCTGCTATTACAGACTCATCGGGGTTACTCAATACTAACATGTACCTTTTTATTGGTAAAGTAACCGCGTGGTCGGATGATACCGCCCCACCTACACCTACTGATTCCGTTTCTAATACTGTCTACAATCATTGGAGAGATATGATTGCGGCTAAGAAAATCGGATCTACGGATGTAAGTCACGTATGTCCAAGATATAATTGGACATCCGGAACAAATTACTTTGCATATACTCATGCAAACAATGCATTATTTGATCAAACGTTTTATGTAATGACAGAAGATTATAACGTTTATAAATGTCTCGCAAATAATAATACAGACGGTGCTTCTACTACAAAACCTACTGGTACAGGAACAGCTATTCTTGCTACCGGTGATGGATATAAGTGGAAATACATGTATCAAATTTCGGCAGCAAGAGCTCTTAAGTTTGTAACACCAAGTTACATGCCTGTTCAACGTGTAAGAAAATCAAATGGTGCTATTGCAAATACAACTGATTCATCTTTTCAGTATGATGTTGAAATTGCAGCAAATACATCAGGTAACGGAGCCATTGAAGTTGCTCACGTAACTGCTGGTGGTACGGGTTATCTATTTGAAACAGGAGTAGTACAATCTGGATACACAGAAACTACAACTACAGCTAAAATTGTAGGTACTGGACTAGCCGATAGCACTCTTGTTGGAAGTGATATTTACTTTATTTCGGAAGCGGGATCTAGTGGAGTTACAGGTAAGGGTGGAACAATTACAGCTTACGCTGCTTCGACTGATGTTGTAACATGGACACCGGCTCTTGCAAGTGCTAACATAGCTGCAGACGGAGATGGATATTCCATTGGCCCTAAAGTTACTATTACAGGTGATGGACAAGGAGCAAATGTTCGTGCCACAAATACAGCTTCAGGTGTTGTTGGTGATATCGTATCGGTTGCAGGAGGAAACAATTATGGTAATGCAGTAGCAACCATAACTGCAAATTCTTCACATGGTAGTGCTGCAGCGGTTACTCCCATTATCGGACCAAGAGGTGGTCACGGTGATGATGCAGTTGAAGAACTTGGCGGTTTCTTTGTAATGGTTAATAGTCGATTAGAGTATGGAGAATCCGGAAACTTTACTACAAATAATGATTTCCGTAAGATAGGGCTCGTAGCTCAACCATTATATGCTAATGGTGATGTTGCAACCGCATCAACAATTGATCAATGTGTAACTGTAACATTGCAATCTTGGAACAGTACGGCTTATGCAGAAGATGCGACATTAACAGGAGCTCTTTCAGGAGCAACCGGTAAGATTGTTGACTTCAAGAGTAATACTACTATCAGATTAGTAGATGTTACAATGGGATCAAATACTACTGCCGGATATGATGGCATCGTTGGATCTTTTCAAGCAAACGAAACTATCACTGCCGGTAGTGCATCAGCAAATACTAGTGCAGTTGTGGGTGGTGATTTCGAGAAATTTTCTGGAGATGTCCTCTACATAGAAAATCGTTCACCTGTAACAAGGGCAGATGATCAGATTGAAGATGTGAAGCTTATCATAGAATTTTGAGTGATTACAGAGTTCTATTTTATTATAAATAGTAGTAACTACTGAAACATTCTTAGGAGATAAAATGAAAGTTACTATTTACAAAATTAATAATAAGATAAACAATAAAGCATATATTGGGATCACTACCAACACTATGAAATATAGATTTGATGAGCATATTTACCGTAGTGAAAATGGCGGAAAGTATAAAATACATTATGCTATTCGGAAGTACGGTAAAGAAAACTTCGACATAGAAATGATAACGACCGCCGACAATAAAGAACATGCATTATTGATCGAATCGGAAAATATTAAGAAATATGACAGTTATGATACCGGATATAATATGAATGAGGGTGGTACGGGTCTTATTTATCACACCGATGACACGAAAAAGAAAATGAGTGAAAATAATTATTGGCGAGGAAAAAATAGGTCAGGTGCCAATAATCCAATGTATGGAAAACACCATACAGAAGAGAGTAAAAAACAGATGTCGGAAAAAAAGATAGGTGTTTTTGCTGGTGAAAACCATTATCTTTTTGGAAAACACCATTCAGATGAAACAAAAGAGAAGATGAGGCAACGTGCCTTAGGAAGACCTTCCCCAAGAAAAGGTGTTATTCTTTCGGAAGAGACTAAAAGAAAGATGAGTGAGACGAAAAAAGGACAGGTATCTTATACTAAAAATTGGTTGGTCACTTTTCCCGATGGCCACGAAGAGAAAACAGATAACATGGCAGAATTTTGTAGAAAATACTCGTTGCACAGGGGCAATATGTCTTCGGTCGCTTCGGGCAAAATGAACCATTACAAAAAATATAAAGTAATACTAATTTAGGAATTATATATGCCACTTTCGACAAATTTCAATGTTACGCCGTACTATGATGACTATGACGAATCTAAAGAATATTATCGTATTCTTTTTAGACCAGGGTATGCAGTTCAGGCAAGAGAAGTAACACAATTACAGACCGTACTTCAAAAACAAATTGAAAGATACGGACAGCACATGTTTAAGGATGGGAGCCGAGTTATAGGCGGAGAAATAACTTTAGATACTGAAGTTAAATCTCTTAAACTAGAAACCCAAAAAGATGCAGTTAATATTAATACTGCTTCCTTTGTTGCAACTACTGTTATTGGTTCGACTTCTAATGCAAGAGCAAAAGTTGTAGCTTCGCAGGCAGCTACTTCTACTACTCAGCCCACGTTAATGTTTCATTATTTATCGGCGGATACATTTACAGACGGAGAAACAATTACGATAGAAGGTGGCGCCATTACCGCGAATACTGTTAGTGCGACCGGAGCTTCCGGTATTGCAAATGCAGTTGCGAATGGTTCAGTTATTAGTATAGATTCTGGTGTATTCTTTGTTGGGGGATTCTTTTGTTTCAATAATGCAAATACCGTAGTTTTTGAGGCATATTCTAAAACTCCAACTGGTCGAGTTGGATTAACAATCACAGAATCAACAAAATCGAGTGATGATGATTCTACGTTACTTGACCCAGCTTCAGGTGCATATAACTTTGCCGCACCTGGATCTAACAGGTATAAAATTAGTTTAGTATTAACAACTAAAGCGACCACATCAGCTGATCCTGTTGCCGCTCTTGCTTCTGAGAATTTCATTCAACTATTAAAAGTAAACGCGGGCAAAAAACAAGAAGAAGTCAAATATCCAACATACGGTGAATTTGGGAAAACTCTTGCGAGACGGACATATGATGAATCAGGTGATTATACCATTACTCCATTCAATTTAGATCTCAAAGCACATAGAGGAATATCTGGGACAACGGCTAATGCTGGTGTTGCGGGTACTACTGTATATGGAAATAATACTCTATTTTTGACAGAGGTAGATGTGGGAGATTATATTTCTCTTGGATCTAATGTCACTACATCTCAGATTACTGCTATTGCAAATAATACAAGATTAACAATACAGACAAACCTTTCTACTGAAGTAGCAGGGGATAAGATTTATAATGAATCTGAAATTTCTACTGGAATGGATGTTGGTAAGGCATATGTAAAAGGATTTGAATATGAAAGTATTGCAACACAATATCTTGATGTAGATAAAGGAAGAGATACGGAAGCTATTGTCGATTATTCTATTAGTACAGAATTAGGAAATTATCTTGTAGTTGATACAGTTAAAAGTTTGATTGATATTGGTTCATCTCAAATAGTCCATCTTCATTCAGTTCCATATGCATCAATTAATGTAACAAATAATACTGTATATCAAGCAACTCAAGTAGGTACAGCAAGAATTCGAAGTATGGATTTTGACGCGAGTTCTGGAAATACTGCATACGCGGACACAAACCACTCCAATTACAGAGTATATCTGTGGGATGTTGATACTTCAAATAATAATACTGGAACAGTTGGTGGAGCAAATGCAAATACTAGAATAGTTCAATTAGCTACTGCTACTACTTCTTATGTAAATGCGGCATATACTGGCGCAAGTATTACAGTCAATACAACAAGTGGTATTGATACTACCAGTGATGTTAAGATTATAGATGATTATTATTCCAATTCTACTGGACATTTTGTTGTAGCCAATTCCGTACTGACTCAAGCATCTATCGCTAATACTACATATGAAATCGATTTTAAAATCAAAGATGTAGAAAATATGTCAGTTGCTGCATTGGGTGCACCCCCTGCTGTTAATTCATATGCTGATGTCTCAGACGCCGGAAAATTTAATAGTTCTACTTCTGGTAATACAGTTCTAAAAAATACAAATCTAAACACCTTAGTTTATCCTTTACCCCAAAGCCCAATCGAAGCAACGGCGGCAACAGGAAATACTATCAGTTATACATTTAAAAAGGTAGAAAAATCCCTTACATCTGATGCGGGCGGTAAATTAACTATTACATTATCCAATCCAAACTATCGATTTATGCCTGCAGCAGGAACCCTTTCTGCAGACAATGCGAGAGAAAATTTTATTGTAGTTGTTAAAACACCCAATTCGGCACAGACATTAGTAAATGCTGTTGCATCGGCCGTTTCTGGTGGTAGTACTGGTACTAATTCATCGTATAGAGTAGTACAAACAGGAGATTATTTAGATCTTGGAGCTGTTAATGATGCCGGAACAAAAATTAGGCCGGTGACAATCAGTTCTTCAGATCCTACTAGAACTTCAGTAGACATATATTGTAATACTCATACAGCTATTGTTGCAGATGTTATCTATACGGTAGAAAGTTCCTCAGTAAAGAAAGAGCCAGGACCAAGAACAAAATCATTGGTCGCAGGTAATACTACACATGTTGTTACTGGCGGTGCTGCTCCAGAAAGTACGTTAGCATCAGGACAATTTTATTTCGCAACACCAAATCAAACGCAAACTTCAACTGATACTCTTTTTGTTTCAGATGCATTTAATTTGGTAAAAGTTGTTGATTCTGGACAACCATTTATTGAAGTATCAAATACTATGATGACTTCCACAACAAATGATATAACAAGTAATTACACTTTTATCACAGGTCAAAAAGATAATTTTTACGATCATAGTTCCATAAAGCTAAAGCCTGGCCGATCAGGACCTAAAGGTAAGATTATGGTTGTGGTGGATTATTTTCAATGGGATGGTGGAGAAGGTTATCATACTGTAGATTCATATCCAACCGCAGGTTCATATAATGGTGGATCAAATACATTTAGTTATTCGGTGATTCCTGACTTTACTAGTCCAAGTACTGGTGAAACATTCAGTTTGCGTGATTGTATTGATATGCGACCAAGGAGAGAAAACGCAGATAATGATTTGAGAGCCAATACCGCAGCTATTGAGGGCATACCTACACCAGATCCAGACGGATCAATTACGGCATCTTTTAGTTATTATTTGTCAAGAATCGATAAAATGACATTGACAAAAGACAGAAAATTTAAAGTCCTGAAAGGTGAACCTGCACTTAATCCAATTGCTCCACCGGATGATGAAGATTCAATGACACTTTATGTCTTGAACATTCCTGCTTACACTTTTAATCTTTCTGATATTACTACACGGTATATTGATAATAAACGATTTACTATGCGAGATATTGGTAAACTAGAAAAGAGAATTGAAAGATTAGAGTATTATACATCCTTGACTATTTTAGAAAAAGAAACTGCATCAAGAGATTTTACTACTGGAAAAGCCACAGATTCATTGTTCAATCCAAGAGGTGCCGCTTTCAAAAGTGGTATGTTGGTTGATTCTTTTAGTGGTCACTCAGTAGGTGATGTGATGAATGATGATTATAATATTTCGGTAGAATATGCTACTAAAGAAATGAGGCCGGGATTTTACTATGATAATCATAGGTTTACATATAATTTAGGCTATAGTAATAACGTAACGAAAACTGGCGACTTAATTACTTTACCTTATACTGATATTAATTATGTTCAACAACCACTTTCAAGTAATACCGTAGCTATTAATCCATTTAATATTATAAATTTTGTGGGTAAATTAAAAACATATCCTTCATCAGATACATGGTTTTCTCAGGGTAAACGTCCAGACATTACAACAAATTTAGAAGGACAAAATGATAATTGGGCATTCAGCCCAGATAGTGGAAGAACAGGTTTTGGTTCAGAGTATGATGATTGGGGAACAAATTGGACAGGTAAACAAGTAACTGAATCACCACAAAAAAGTGTAGAAAAAGTAGGTAAGGCATTTAAGGCAAATAGAAGTACTGCAGAAATGGGAACTTCTAAATCACGGGGTGGAATTAGTGCCAATACTGCTCCTGAAGCAGTCATGAAAACAGTAGGCAATAAAGTTATTGATACAACAGTTGTTCCATACGTAAGAAACCAAACATTACAATTTGCAGCAACAGGATTACAACCACAAACCAATGTTTATGTGTGGTTTGGAGAAACAGATGTATCCGCAAATGTAAGACCGGCGAGCAAATTAAGTCTTATTGCAACCTCCGGAACGTTTCAAGTAGGAGAAACAATTAAGGATGGTGCAAATAATTGGGGTACAATTTTACTTACTTCCAATACCACTTCCAATACTGCAACAGTATATATTTCAAATTTAACTGGAAATATATCTTCTACTGATTCTGCTCAATATGGTTCAGCAAATGCTCTTCCAGAAGGTCAACGTGAAATATTCCCTACATCCGCTAATATTGGAGACGTGACCCATGTGTTTACTGTGGCCAATACGGTTTCGGGTGTAACTAGTGAAGCATCTGCTAATATTGCAACAGTGGAACATTTTGAACTTGGTATAACCAATGGTGTCATGAAAACTGATGCAACTGGACAATGTGCCGGAGAATTGTTTATAGATGATGGTATTTGGAGATCAGGGGATAAACTTCTTAGGATTACAGATAGTGTTCTCAATAATGTTGAATCGACAGTAACGGTAGCAGAAACAAAGTATGCAGTTAAGGGACTTTTACAGACCCGTGAACAATTATTGATTTCAACAAGAGAAGTTCAAAATCTCAGAGAACTTCCTAATGATGAGGCTATTGTCACGGATACAGTTGCAAGATCAACAGAAAAAACAAATTGGATCAATCCATTGTGTCAAACATTTCATGTTGATCCTAGTACATTTCCAAAAGGATTATTCTTAAGAAATATTACTCTATATTTTTCAGCAAAAGATGTTCATCTTCCTGTTACATTACAGATTAGACCGATTGTTAATGGATTTCCAAGTGCTTCTAAAATAGTTCCATTTAGTGAAGTTATATTGAACCCAGATGAAGTACAAGTTTCAACTACTGCAAATTCCGCAACAAGTAATACAACTACTACTACGGTTTTCACCTTTGAATCTCCTGTTTATTTGACACCAGATGAATATGCTATAGTTATATCAACAAACAGTACAACGTATAAATTGCACATAGCTGAAGAAGGGATAAACTCTTCAGGTACTACAAACAAAATATCCAAACCTTCATTTGTTGGTTCTTTTTATAAGCCACAAAATGCAGGAATTTGGGAGGCGCATCCAGATAAGTATTTGATGTTTAATGCTCAAAGAGCCGACTTTACTATTGGAACAGGTGGAAACACTAACTTTGTAAAATTTAGTTCTGCTGCAAATTCTGCTACTGGTAATACTGCGAATGTATTAGCTGATAAAATTAAGATTGGAACATCTACTGTCGAATTTAGTGATACAAATATTCAATGGAAATATGCAGCATCTAATGGTACGTTTGCATTAGCGGATGGTACTGAGGGCTCTGCAGAATATGTTGTGTTTAGTCCAGATCAAAACTATGAATTAATAGACCAAAAAAGAATAGTTTATAGTACTAATGGAACGTTCAGAATTAGAGCTGAAATGACATCAGCTAATTCTCATGTATCGCCTGTTATTGATATTGATCGAATGAATGTAATTTCTGTTGAGAATTTGGTTGATGATGGTGGGCTTTCGAATTCAGATATTTCAATAACAACCAGAGGATCTGGTTATGCAAATGTAATGTCATCAGCATATACTGCAACCCTGACAAGTGGAGGAACTACCAATACTGCAACTTTGAATGTTCATGTTGAAATGACAATGAACGTTAATTCCAATTCTACCACAATATCAAGTGCTAATGCTGGATATACGGTTGATGGTGCAACTAAACCTGGGGCGTTTAAAGTTGGTGAGGCGGTGATGGTCGGTACTGATGACGATGATTTGGTGGGCGCAACAAATGGGGTTAGTGGAATAGTTGGAATCGTTTCGGCCGTTACTTATCTAGATGGTAATTCTTCAAAGAATGTATCATCAGTTACTATTAAAACGAATGCTAATAATTCAACTACATCAAGTAATACTGCCGATACCACTTCTGGATTTACTAATGGTGTTTTAATTTGGGCAAATCCAAACGCACAAGTTAATGCAACTAGTGGATTTCAACCCGGTGGCGCATATGAGGGAACATCAAGTAATACTAAGATGACGGTATACATTGCCAATGGATATGTTTCAAATGTTGTAGTAAAGACAGCCGGTTCTGGATATACTCAGAATCCAACTGTTACTATGGCTACTGTTTCAGGTACAGGGTCTATCAATGCCGCGGTACAATGTACAGGAGAAGAGAGAAATAGTGGTGGCCCAATAAATGCAAAATATATTTCCAGAAGGGTTACTCTCAAAGATGGATTCGATGCTTCAGATCTAAAAATTATTCTGAATGCATATAAGCCATTAGGCACTGATGTTCATGTATATTACAAAGTTAAGAATGCAGATGACCCTGATGACTTTGATTTGAAGAACTACACATTAATGAGTCAAGAAACTTCTTCGGGTAGAATTTCTAAAGGTAAAGAGGATATTCAAGAATTTATCTATAAAACTTCTTCCGAAGATACATCTTATACATCAAATAGTATAAGATACGAAACCTTTAAAACTTTCGCAGTTAAAATTGCTCTTGTGGCTAATACTACATATGATATGCCGAGAGTAAGAGACATGCGAGCAATTGCTTTGGACTAAAATATATGGGTATATTACAAGTACAAACAGAAGATCCTAGTTTCGTTAGAGATATACATTCTAAAGCATTATTAAACACGGATTACACTGCTTTACAACGACATAGAAGAGAACGAGCATATTTTTATGAACAACAAAGTGATATAAATAGATTAAAGGGTCAAGTTGATGAACTTACAACGATAAGGGAAGAAATGCTTGAAATAAAAGTCCTTCTTAAAGAAATAATTAGTAAATAGGAGCTATGAATCATGACTGCTAATGTCGCCTTAACAGATACCTTTGACCAATGGAGAGTTAAAACTAACGAACTAATTGTTGGTACACAAGCTGATGGTATGGCCAACATAATTAAAACTACCGATACCACGAATTCCACCAGTAATACTACTGGTTCTATTATCACGGCGGGTGGAATAGGTGTGACCAAATCTGCGCACATTGGGGGGAATTTAAAAGTTTGGGGAGATGTAACAACCGTAGGAGATACTACTATTAGTGGAAATCTTACGTTTGGTGATGCTTCTACTGATCAAGTAACTTTTTCTGCAGATATTAATTCTAATATGATTCCAAATGCCAACCTCACTTTTAATGTTGGTAATACGTTGAATCAATGGGCGAATACTTATACTGGACATTTAGCTGTAACACAAAAAACAGATTCAGGAAAATCCGCCGTTACAGTTACTTCAACAGATGTAGACCAGATTGGAATAAGTGTTGTTGCTAGTCAAACTACCGCAGATGTTCTTGATATTGCAGCAGATGCTGTCACAACTGCAAAGGTTATTGATATTACTGCTGATGCACTGACTACCGGTTCGGCTCTTTATATTGATGATAATTCTGCAATTACTGGTGTGGGTGGTACTAGAAATACTGTTGATATCCTTCAAAACAATGCCGCGGCACTTGCTGCTACTGCATTAAAAGTACAATCTGATGGTGGTATAACTGGAATAACTCTTGACAAGAATTATACTGATGTTGCTGCCGCTACCGTTACAGGATTACACGTTGATTTTGACAGAACAGTGCCGGGCTCTGGAACAGCGACTTTCACAGATATTGGAATTAATTTAGATGTAAATGCTGCCGGACTCGGAACAACTACTACAACTGGATTAGATATTGATGTTGTCGGTGCTACTACTGGAACACACACTGCAGTTGGACTTGATGTGGCTGTAGGTTCAGCTGATACTAATTACGCATTGATTACTTCAGGTGGAAATGTCGGAATTGGAGTTGCGGCCCCAGCGTCAGTATTACATGTTGCTGGAACTGTTCAAGTCGGTGTAGATGATACTGGTCACGATGTGAAGTTCTTTGGTGCTACAACTGGACAATATATGTTATGGGATGAAAGTGCAGATGAGTTGGCACTTACTCTTGATAGCAAGTTATCTTTTTGGGATGCAGCGGGTGGAGAAAATATTGTAGCCAGTTCAGATGGACACTTAGAGGTCAATGCAGGAACTACTCTGGATATTACAGCCCCAACCGTTGATATTAATGCATCAACCGGCATTACTCTTGATGGTTCAATATTATCTACAGTAACAGTTGGTGTAAACGATGCTGGTCACGATGTTACATTCTATGGTGATGCGGCTGGTGCTTTGGCGATGTGGGATACTTCAGCAGATTCACTTTTAGTTAGAGGTGCAACTGCAGATGCTGCTGGAAGTACTGGTAGAATAGTATTACAAACTGCTCAAGTAGGAGTAGCGGATGGAGATATATTAGGTCGTGTAGATTTTCAAGCTCCATTAGAAACACAAGGTGGTGATGGAGCATTAGTCAGTGCTTCCATTTGGGCAGAAGCGGATGCAACATTTACTGCGACAGTCAATAATACCGAATTAGTATTTGCTACTGCTACCAATGATGCTGTTGTGGAGGGAATGAGGCTTGATTCTGGTGGACAGCTTGGTATTGGAACTGCAACACCCGCCTACGGACTTGATGTTCAAGGTACAGTTGGTATAACTGGTGCCACCACTCAGATTGGTGCAGTAACAGTTGGTGTAGATAATACTGGTCACGATGTAAAGTTCTTTGGTGCCACAGCCAGTCAATATATGCTTTGGAATCAAGCGACAGATGAATTGGTTCTTGCACTTGATGGTAAGTTATCTTTTTGGGATCAAGGAGGTGGAGAAAACATTATTGCAGCTTCTGATGGGGCTTTAGGAATTAATGCAGGAACAACTTTAACCCTCAC
>CAXCCM010000022.1:0-17172 GCA_963981005.1 uncultured bacterium
TTGCCTGCTGATATTCAGATCCCCAATAGCTCCAATCATCATCGATATAAGCTAAAGAAGTTTCGTGGCTTGTGATGATCCCAGTTCTATAGAGATGATTTTTTTGAAAATAATTAGTAATCAATTCAGACTCAGTTTCAGAGAGCATATTCATATTATTGGCAACTATTCTGCCAATACCTATTTCGGGATGTTTGTCACCTTCATGATAATCATAAATTCCATTATTATCATTATCTTCCCAAGATCCATCAATATCAGTATAATAAAGATCGCAGGGAAATTCTACCCATGCTTCATCATCATCCTGAATTCCATTGTTGTTAAAGTCTTCAAAAAGCTCGAACCATGGAACCGGTAGATCACCTATTAGAACTACATTAGTAACATTTTCAGTTTGATTATATACAATTATCTGCACTTTCAGGTCAAAATGTGAGGTCCCATCAAACTGCAAAACAAAAGAATCAAATCCTTCATTTGCCAGGTCTTCCTGATATGTTTGAATGGAAGATTCTATATTTTCATACAGATCATCATTAACAATTATTAGGAATCCTTCGTCACGCTGATTTGATAACATTCTGCTAACTTCGCTAGAATGTGTTTGCTGTTGAGGGTGATCCTCAAGCCAATCCTGATAAGTATCATATTCTGCATTTAGATCAAGATCTCGCGTTACGGGGATATCTTTGTAGCCAGCAAACAAATTTAAGCTGATCATTATGAAAGTGAGAAATAGTATTTTCTTCATTACGTTCTTCCTTAACATTAATTCTATTTTAACATTAAGCATTTATTCTTTGCAATAGGTTTTCCGTCTACTTTTAATTGATAGAAGTAAATACCGCTGGAAACTGGTTGACTGTTTTTATCGGTTCCGTTCCAAGTTACCGAATTCGATTCTCCTTCGACACCACTCATGATAACATCGAATTCCCGCACTTTCTGACCCTTTAGGTTGTAAATTTCAATTTGTACATTTTCGTATGAATTTGTAGTTTGGAAAGAAATTGTAGTTGATGGATTGAATGGATTTGGATAATTACTTAATGTAGCCTGAACTTGTGGTATAATATTGTTGCCGACATCTGTAAATCCTGGTTGAGTATATCTGATTAAAGTTATTCCAGTATAATTGTTATAACCAAGAATATAAACATCACCCGAACTCTGCACTAAAATATCTCTAACATAAGCATCATATCTGCCATCCGGTTCATCCCAAACAATTTCCCACAAGAGTTCTCCTTCGGGAGTATATTTAATTGTATTAAAACAATATTCTATCATTCCGGTAATGTAGATATTCTCATAAATATCTAAAGTAATAGCTGCAGCATAATTGTTTGTAGCCCAATACTCACTGCTGTAAATCTCTTGCCAGATCAGATCACCATCAGATGAATATTTTAGAATTGTCATATCGGTATAAGAATATTCATTTTGGATATTTCCAAGAATAAAAATGTTTCCATCTTCATCTATTATTAAATCTTTAGGACTATCCCATGAATTTTGATATACTCCACTAAGTGATTGTGACCATAACATTTCTCCTTCTTGGTCGTACTTCATTATTGCAAAATCATAATCATCTTGATCTTCAGTAGTTTGCATACCGATTAAACAAATATTTTCTGATTCATCTAGTATCATTCGTGGATAAAAATAGTTATATTGGCAATGCGCATTATATCTTTCTTCCCATTCCAATATACCGGAAGAATTGTATTTTACTAATAAAATATCATAATCATCATTCGACATTTCACTTAAACCAACCACAAACACATTACCAGATGCATCTACTAAAATATCAGATGGAACATCATCGTTGTAAATACCATCATGAGTCACATTCCATAATTCCTGACCGTTAATATCGAATTTTACAATAAGATAATCGCTATTAGTTGTACCTGTAGCATAACGTGAAGCAATATAAACATTTTGCTGTTGATCTATATCTAATCTTACATTTGAGTTTGGTATATAATCTACATAATCTATAACTGATGCCCAAAGCTCATTTCCATCTTGATCGTATTTTATAACTATAAATTCTGTTACATCTAAGTTCCAATTATCACAAAAACCCGAAACATAAACATTATTATCTTGATCTATTTTAATCTCGGATGGATTTGCATAACACGTACCTGTAAAACCATAAGTCCCTGTCCAAACTGCTTCTCCTTGATCATTTACCTTCATTGTACTGATGCTATTTCCATCTCTTTCGGCAGTATATATAAAGTCCTCGTAGCTATCAGTAACTAGAATTTCCGAACCTCTAGCGAGATAACCACTATAAAAATTTACCCACTCCTCTTCAACCATTTGAGAAAACAAATTAAGTGTTACTAGCAACAAGATAAAGATGCATGTCTTTTTCATAAACTCCCCCATTTTAAAACAGATTTTTTTTACTACTTTAATAACATACACTTGCTTTTTGCAAGATCTGTTCCATTGACTTTGAGTTTATATAGATAGATGCCTGAGCTTACAGACTCATCTTTTTCGTTAGTTCCATTCCAACTAATTGAAGATTGGTTACTTAATATAGAAAATTGTTTAATTTTTTGTCCTTTTAAATTATAGATTGTTAAATAAATATCATCTATTTCAGTTGTATTTAACTCAAATGAGATCGTTGTATTTGGATTAAAAGGGTTAGGATAGTTACGCAAAGTGTAGTCTGAATTAAGCAACTCCTGATCACTGCTAGAATTATTAATTATTGTTTCTTCAACATAGTCATAACCGTTATCACTAAAGTGGAATGTCGCTTCATCCCAACCATAAGAACCGGTTACACTTTCAAAGATCACATCACTTGAAAAAGCAAAACCAAGTGGATTCATTTGAAAGGTTTCACCATCAACTACAATTTCTGCTGTAATAGGAAAATGTCCATTATCATCAAAATAATTACAAGTAAATATTCCGCTGTTTGTTCCATTTGATTCAGTAATTTGTGGCAGTGTATTCACAATTGGTTCGATCTCATATTTTTCAATAAATTGAAGTGACATGGTAGCAAGGTCTGCAAGTAGAAATTCTGCTGGAAGTGAATATTTTGCTGTAAGCATTTCAACACCAATAGAATTTGTTACATTCGGCCATTCACCAAAATTTTCATCATTTGTTAAAGTTCCAATATCACAAGCCATTTGCAACTGTCCATTAACCACTTCAGCTTCGATATCTCCAATTAGTTCAAAAGCTTCCAAGCTAAATTCTGTTCCTCCAATTTTATATAATCCTGAATCTAAAAACAAAGGTATCTCCCCGTAAATCATCGCGTAGATCACAGAATCGATGAGTACAGTTTCCGGGTTAATTATGGTCGTAACATAAAAGTAAAATGAAGTTGGGAACAATCCACCGGAATCAAGTGGGAATGCATCTGTATCATTTGTTAACCCAGCATAAAATCTGGTTTCGGAATAACCAAAATAATTCCCTGTGATATCAAGGTTTTGTGAGTCGGGAGCAAGGTTATCACCAATTGGATCTTCAGCAATAAGTCCAAGTTCATTTTCTGGTGGGAACATATCGTTTTGCTGAAATGCCGGCATCATTCCAACTAAAGTATCTGTTGCGGTTCTGAATCTGCAAAATTGTGTTTCTGCAGGTAAAGCAGGAATAATCGCTTCGTAAGTTAGACCATATAAATTTGTCATTTCAATATTTTCCCAACCTGTTTGCGTTGAATAAAACATCTCTGTTTCTAATCCAGAAAGATCAATAGTTTCGCATCGAATATGAATTTGATCATCCGTTGTATAAGAGCTGTTTCTTGTGTTATTCCAAAATGAAATTGCTGGAATTTGTGCTTGCAAAATTTGAATCGAGAGCAGGATAATGAGTATAATATATTTTTTCATGAAATATTTCTCCTAATATTTTTTTCGTAATCTCTTTATTTAATTAATTCCCGTCAAGCTACATTTTCCTGTGAAGTCTTGACAAAAAAAACAAATCAAAATTTTCTTATTCTAGTTTAAATAGGAGAAAATATGAGTAGAATTAAAGATAATCGTAATTTCATGAAATCAAATTACTATGAGATGAAAGATATTGTAACTGATCAAATGAAAGACCTTCAACAGCCTCATTTACAAAAACAATATGATATGAATAGTGAGATAATTGATCTAATTCCAATAGACAATATCAATATTCCTAACGATAATTTATTAAAAAATATTGAACATAGAAAAAGCCACCGACAGTTTATAGATAAGCCTTTAACATTAGAAGAACTCTCTTTTTTACTGTGGGCATCACAGGGTGTGAAAAGTGTTATTGAACGCAATAACAAATCTTATGCAACCATTCGAACTGTCCCTTCCGGTGGTGCACGTCACCCATTTGAAACCTATCTTCTAATTAATAATGTTACTGAATTAAAACGTGGACTTTATCGTTATCTTGCAATTGAACACAAACTGATATTTTTAAATAAAGTTGATAACCAAAATGACAAAATTATTGATGCAACATTAGAACAAAAATTCACAGGAAATGCAGCGGTTGTATTTATTTGGAGTTGTATTGCATATCGTGGAGAATGGCGTTACAACATCGCTTCGCATAAAGCAATGCTTCTAGATGCTGGTCATATTTGCCAAAACCTCTATCTTGCCTGCGAAGGCATAAATGCAGGAACTTGTGCAATTGCAGCTTATGATCAGGAAAAAGTAGATACATTAATTAATGTTGATGGCAAAGATGAGTTTTCTGTTTATCTTTCACCAGCTGGGAAATACTAGAGGAATTTGGGGTTATGAACGTTGATAAAGATAATGTCTTCACGGTTTCAGAAGTAAACAGCCACATTCACAATGTAATAAAAGATAGCATTCCTAATCTATATGTGGAAGGTGAGATCTCAAATTTCACACATCACCGTTCGGGACATATTTATTTCTCTTTGAAAGATGAAAAAAGTACTCTGCGATGCGTTTTCTTCAAAGCAGCCAACCTCTCATTAAGATTCCAACCTAAAGTAGGCGATAAAGTGATCTGTTTAGGTAAGATATCTGTTTATGAAAAAGGTGGGAGTTATCAACTGAATGTGAACAGAATGCTGCCTTCTGGGATAGGAGAGTTACAGCTTAAATTTGATGAATTAAAACGTAAATTATCAGAAGAAGGTTTGTTTGAAAATGAACATAAAAAAGCAATACCAAAATTCCCAGAATCTGTTGGAATAATAACTTCTTCCACCGGAGCTGCAGTTGAAGATATTCGCAATGTAATTTCACGACGATATCCAACAAGGATCTATCTCTATCCTGCTACTGTTCAAGGTAAAAATGCAGCTGAGGAGATAATAGCCGGCATTGAATATTTCAATACTGAATTCCCTGTTGATGTGCTAATAGTTGGTCGTGGTGGAGGTTCACAAGAAGACCTCTTCTGCTTTAATGATGAAACCCTAGCCAGAGAAATATTTAATTCTGCCATTCCCATCATCTCTGCTGTTGGACATGAGATAGATTTTACGATCTCTGATTTTGTAGCAGATCTTCATGCCCCTACTCCCTCTGCTGCTGCCGAACTCGCTGTACCAGACAGAAGAGAACTTGCAGACAAGATAAGCAGTTTATTCAGTAATTTACGATATTCAACTCAGCACTATTTCAATTCTAAAAAGCTTGAAATACAGGAACTGGAAAATGCATTGGAAAGACAACATCCAAAAAATATTTTAAAAGATCTTCATGCCAGGATAGAGCAAAGCGTAATGAGATTAAGAAGTACCACGCATAACACATTACAGTCAAAACGAAATAAATTGGAAATTATTTTTAATGAACTAAGAGAATTGTCTCCACACGAAGCGCTAAAACGTGGATACAGTTTAATTAGAAAAGAGAAGAAAATATTAAATTCCATTAAGAGCATTAATATATCTGATAAATTACAACTGATATTTTCTGATGGTAAATGCACTGCTGAAATAATTGAAAAGCAGAAAAATTTATCAATAGCCAAAAAGAAATGAAAAAAACAATAATCGTTTTAACTATGTTTGTTACTATTTCATTAAACGCTCAAATTCGTGCAATGTGGGTACCTATATGGGAAATCACCACGCCCGAAAAAGCTGATCAAGTAATTAGTGATTTGAATAAGCATGATATAAATCAGCTTCTTGTTCAAGTTCGATATCGCGGTGATGCCGCATATACTCCAAACAAAATATCTAACTTTTACAAAAATAACGAGAAGCAATATCATGCAGTTAAAGATTCTCTCTTTGATCCGCTTGACTATTTATTAGCAATTAGCACAAATACTAACCTAGAAATTCATGCTTGGGTTACAACTTTTGTTATTACGGGTCATAACCTTGAAAAACTGCATCCGGAACATATCTATTTTACAAATCCGGAACTGGTAACCAGTAATTTTTCACAGGAGAAAATGAATTACGAAAGCTACATGGGTGCATATCTTGATCCTGGAATTCCACAAGTTCAAAAGTACACAAAAAATGTGATCCTTGATCTTGTATCAAATTATAAAATCGATGGAATTCATTTAGATTATATTCGTTATCCTGACTCTCATTTTGGATTTGCTGAATTGGCTTTAGAAGCATATAAAAAAGATGTGAAATTTCAAGATGCTGATGCATGGAAGCAATGGAAGGAAGATCAAATCACAAATTTCGTGAAAGATATCTATGCAAATATACAGAAAATATCTCCAAATGTAGAATTAACAGCAGCAGTAATTTCCAACCTAGATGAAGCTGAAAGATTCTCTCAAAACTGGGTAAAATGGCTACAGGAAGGATATTTAGATAGAGCTTATTTAATGGAGTATTCTACATCAACTACATCTATTGAGAAACATCTTAATTTCCTTTCTAATTATGATATGAATGATAAAATTGTTGTTGGATTACGCTGTTGGAGTACTGCTTACAAATATCCAGCTTACAAAATTAATGAGAAAATAAAACTTGTGAATAGAAAGAATTTTGTGGGTTATGCTTTATTTAGCTATACTGGCATTATCGAATCACAATATTTTAATAGTTTAAAAATAAAATAGGATAAAAATTATGCGAGTAGATAAATTATTAAATAAATTATGTCTGGTTAAAACCAGAAGTATAGCAAAAAATGCATGTGACAAGAAACTTGTTAAGATCAACGGAAAAATAGCCAAGGCAAGTGCAACAATTGTTGATGATGATATAATTGAATATGAGCTTTATGGATATTTTAATAAGGTAAAGATCACAGAAGTTCCTATAAGAAATGTTTCAAAAGCAAAAGCGCCTGAATTTTACGAAATATTAGAGAGGGAAACATTAGATTTATCGTAATACAAGGCTCCGCTTCGAGATAAATTTCTCAAGTGTTAAGACAAATCTATACAAATTATAAATAAAAAAAGCGTCTGATAATTCAGACGCTTTTTTCAAATCTAGTGCGTATTACTCGTCGTAATTTTCCATCTCACTTTGCAAATCACCAAAAGCTTGTGAAGCTTTAAATTGATTATATAAAGCTTCTTCATTCTTGATTTGACCCATAAGATTTTTGTTAACTGCTTCTTTAGGAACGCTAACACGAACAAATGTTTGGTAACGGTTATCTTCAGTAATAATTGTCTCCTGCTTAGATACCATTACATTTGCAAATTTAGCTTTTGCAACAGCTTTTACAACTTTACTAGTAAGAGCAAGAACTTGAGGATTTTCTACTCCAGCCTCTTCTTCATAGTTCTTAACCATACCCTTTACATAAGTTTCTACATACTGAGCTGCTTGCAACATTGCATTTGCGTAAGCTGCATCGTATGATGAATTTTGTGAAACTTTAGTTGCCATGCCGTAAGTTTGAACGTACTCGGCATTACCTTGATCTTGCCACCATTCTGGATAATAAAGTTTCTTTACGCCTTTACCACCACCTTTTCCGCAAGCAGTAACAAGAAGCATTACAACTACTAACACTGCTAAGATCTTCAATAATTTCATATTCCCTCCTCCTTTTTTTATTTATTAATGAATGCTTTCTGCATTCTTCACATACTTTATTTTATTTATAGGAATTATCTCATGTTTCTCATTAATTTCGAAAACGTTCCAACAATTGCCCCGAAAATTGTGAGGAACTTCAAAACTGGCAAGCAATTTATTTTTACCATATACAAAAACCTGTGCATTACTTCGCGAAAGTCCTTTACTTCGTTTACTATCTCTATTTGAATAATCATGCACAGAATATCTATAGTTACCAACTGCAGGCTTATAAATCGTAGCTGTTTCAGGTCCATACTTATCCATATCATCTCTATCTAAGAAATCTTTTCCACCTATCGGATATTTATTTCTGTACCATATATGGAAGTCTCCACCATCTGGGTTGGGTCCAGAAAGATGAGCATCGAGATCTCTTGGTCTGCTTCCCCAAGTAAGAACAATACGGAATTCTTTTATCTGTGGTGAAAGAGCACATACTATTTCTCTTGGGGTTTCATCTGCCCCCATACGAACATTTGCGTTTGTACTAATGTATCCATCTCTTGCTATATCTAGTTTATATTGTCCAATTTCTGCTTCGAATATGAAAATTCCAGTTTCATCTGTAACAGATTGTCGGCTCTGTTTCATATAATCTGTAATGCTTATTTGCGCATCTTTAAGTGGTTCTCCCGTTACAGCATCCAGTATGCTTCCAACAATAATTCTCGATTTTGGATAATACTTAATTTCCCGATCAACTTCACCACTTGAAGCATCGAGAGTAAATACTTTACAGGCTAATCCCGATCCTTGTGGAACCTTTATGAGATCTATTAAATTCCCATCTTTAAAAACAGAGATCATTGGCTTACTCATACTTATTAAGTTAGGATCATCATTCATGTCATCATCAGCAAATTTGTCCTTAATCCAGAAAGTGAAAAAGCCTTCATCACCTTTTACTTTGAAAACCTGTTGCGCATCTATAGACATTCCTTCTCCAACAGAGATCAATTTACCTTCCAAAGCTTCTGAAGCTCCACCTCCACTTAAGAAAGCATGATCTTCTCCAATTGATCCACTGAGAAAGCCATTACACTCACCTTCGAATTCATCCCAACTAAGATTTATTTGATATTCAACAGCAATTAGTATGCAATTTATTAATATTAATAATAGTATAAACTTTAATTTCATTTTTTCTCCTGCACAGAAAAAAGGAATTTGAAACAACTACGTCAAGAAAAATTGTTCAATCTTTCAATTCGAAATATTATAAATCGATATCCTCTTCATAATTACCGATCACATTTTCTACTCTAATAATTTGAATAAAGCCAACACCTTTTTTATCAAGATCGATTCCGTTCTCTTTAAGAAGTTCAGCCAACTTGTGAGCTGTGTTTTTATTTTCTACATAAGCTAAAATCACATTAGATTCCTTACTTTTACCCTGAGCCATATAACTTAATCCAGCAAAAACTGGCATTTCATATGCAAGCTTTCTTGCCATCGAAGTGGAATCTAATATCGAAGCATTTGTGATACCTATTTCAATCATTGAGTTCATTACATCATCTGCTTTATCAATATTATTTAGTGTTAATATTAACAAGTATCTTTCTTTTTCATGAGAAGTTACAACTTCATCATCAAATTTATTTAAAATTGAAATAACCTCATCTTGTGTCTTACAATCTAGAAGTGCTTCTCTGAATTTTTTCTTTTTTAAAAGTCTATTTGATTGAGCTAATAGCTGCAGGTATTCTTTGTTCTGGTTTTCTGTACAACCAAAGAAAAAGATAATCTTTGCAGGACCCATCTCTTCATGCTTGTAATCTATACCATTTGCAATAATTATAATGGACATAAACAATTTTTCGACTGAATTGCTACGAGCATGAGGAAGTGCAATTCCCGGAATAAGTTCTGTATTTGCCATCTCTTCTCTGGTATTCAAAGCTTTTAAGAATTGCTTCTGATTGATAATATAATCATGGTTATAAACATGTGTTGCCATAGCTTCGAACAACTCTTTTTTATTGCTGATCTCCGGATTTATAATGATCAAATTCTTATCAATAATATTTTTCCACATAATTTTACTCCCCTCTTAAAAAACAATAGAAATATCTTCATTTAAAATGAACTCTTTTGTAATTTCACAAATCCAAACTTTAGTAATAGTGGTGTTAACAACGCACTAACAATAACTAACAAAATGGTTGCCGAAAGTATATCTGTAGATATCACACCCTTTGCCAGAGCCATATTTGCAACTATTAGTGCCACTTCACCCCGCGGGATCATTCCAGTTCCAATACGAAAAGAACGGACAGCATCAAACTTAGTTAATCTTGCACCTATACCGCTACCGATCATTTTCCCAAATATTGCAAAAAGAATAAATAGGATTAGAAATATTGGTGCGGCTTCGATTTCAAATAGATTAAATTGCAAACCGATACTTACGAAAAAAACATCGACAAAAAATGATTTCCCGATATCTGTAATACCCATATGTACTGCATGTTTATGATGTGTTTGTCCCAGGAATAGACCGGCAAAATATGCACCTGTTATAGCTGCAAGTCCTGCCATTTCGGCTAACCATGAATAAAGTAATACAACCGCTATTGCTAACGAGATTACCACATTATCCAGTAAAATTTTCTTCAGGTTCAAAAAGAACGGTTGAAGGATGAATATTCCAATTAGAAATGCTACAATAAAAAAGCCAATTATTTTGATGATAGAAATCGTAAAATTGGGTCCGGATTCTCCTGCGCCGGAGGTTAAACCAAAAATAAAGGTAAGAAGTAGAATTCCAACAATATCATCAATTATGGCAGAGTTAACAATGCATCGCCCCTCAATTCCTTTAAGTTTTCCAAGATCCAAAAGTGTCATCACGCTCACACTTACGCTGGTGGCAGTAAATATCACACCAACTATCAATGCTTGTGAAATATTATGGGTTACAAAATAGATGAGCAGAAATCCCAAAGAAAATGGTAATAATATACCACCTAGTGCAGGTAATAGTGCTTGTTTAGAATCTTGTTTGATCTGCTTGATATTAGTTTCTAAACCTGCTTCAAAAAGTAAGAACAGAACGCCCACTTTTGCTATCCAGTTTATTACTTCATCCGGTTCTATAAAATGAAATATCGTAGGACCCAAAATTATACCAAGAAGCAACATGCCAACTACAGGAGGTTGTTTCAGTTTTCTAGCAATAGCACCAAGTATTTTAGAGAAAAATATGATGATCGCTAAATGAAGAAGTATATGATTTTCCATTATTTATCTAAATTATTTTGCTGATCTAGATGTTGCTGATATGTTTGGTTAAATTCATGTCTTCCACTACCGTTAGCGAAGAAAAAGAAATAATCTGTTTCCGCAGGCTCGAGTACAGCTTGTATTGCACTCTTAGCTGGACTGCAAATTGGAGCTGGTGGTAAACCATAATTTTTGTATGTATTAAAAGGTGAATCAACTTCAAGATCACGATAATATATTTTCTTACGTATTTTACCTTTTAATTCAAGAGCATATGCAACTGTTGGATCTGCTTGCAACTTATAGTTATATTTTATCCTATTTAGATATACACTGGCGATCTTTGGCTGTTCATCTCTAAATCTTGCTTCACGCTCCACAATAGATGCAAGCACAAGTATTTCGTAAAAACTTAAGCCTTTGTTTGGAACAAAATCGAAGTTTTGGGTTTGCGAGAAAAATTCTTGCACTAGTTTTTTTATAATATATTTTTCGCTCACTTCATATGGGAAATGATATGTTTCCGGGTAGAGAAATCCTTCTAGAGAAGGAATAGGAAAGCCTGTTAATTCTCTTGCAAACAGAGAATCATTACATAGAGTCACAAATTTATTTTGATCTACAAAACCGTATTGGGAAAGAACTTTGGCTGTTTTGGTTATAGTTAGCCCTTCTGGAATGGTAACCTTACGAAGAACCACCTTACCCTGCTCTAGAACCTTAACGATTTCTGGAATTGATAACTCCCCAGCAAAGTGATATTTTCCAAAACTTAAAGTCTTATCTATATCAAATAATTTTACATACAGATAGAAAATTTCCTCACTACGAATTATGCTCTTTTCATAAAGTTTTTCTGCAATATCTTTTGCTGATTCACCTTTAGGAATATCTATTATAACTTCATTGATCTGTTTAGGTAGTAATACAAGAGTTGTTGTATATATTGCTACAAATATCGTAAGGATAGCAAAAATAATAAATACTTTGCTGACCTTCTTCATACTTGTTCTTCCATATAACTTTTTAATATAATTGATGCTGCCACCTTATCTACAACTTTTCTGCTTTCAGCAATTGTATAGCCCATTTGTTTAAGCTCTTCATTTGCTTCTACAGATGTATATCTTTCATCCCAGAATATCACAGGAACATCAACCTTGCTCTTTAATATCTCTGCAAATTCTCGAACTTCTATAGTTTTTTTTGTGTCTTCACCAGAAAGATTTTGAGGTAAACCCAAAATAATCTTTCCCACTTCTTTACTTTTTACTATTTTATTAATCTCAGAAAATGTGTCTCCGTTATTTCCAATTACTTTTAATGGTTGTGAGATTATTTGTAACGGATCGCTCAAAGCTAATCCGATTCTTACTTCACCATAATCTATACCCATCAATCTAAAAAACGCCATAATATACAATTACACTGTAAACAAAGTAGACAAAATTAGTTACTTTGAGAATGTGTTCTCATTTCCTCATGCTTTTGCTTCACTTTTTGCCTTACCCTGAAGCATTTCAATTTTCTCTTTTTTTAATAATATCTCTTTTTCATGGACCGATATTTCATCAATTATTTTAATGATCTCTGGAAATTTTGAAAATTCTTTTATGTTTGAAGTAACAAATTCACCTATATCTGTTTTATTATCTCTTATTTGTCCTCTTATATTGCTCATTTGTATCTTCAATACAGAAATTTTACCAATCTCTTCCACTTTTTGAAAGACCTTTAATAATGCTGTTTTTGTCTCTTTTTTTACATCTTCAAAAAAAGATTTGTTCTCCAATTTTCCCTCCATTCGAGTCTTGAATTTCCAAATTATAGATTTTTTGTCAAATTTTAAATATATATCAAAAAGGTTATAATTAAAATAATAAGAATAATTAATCTTTTTTTTATGTAATTGGTTTCAATATTGCTTCATTTTATTATAAATAAATTATAATCAGGGAGATTAAAAATGAAGAAAAATTTATTAGTATTTATGTTTGTTTTAATGGGAATTGCATTATTTGCAAATATTAATTCAATCAATTTATCATCTTCACGTACACAATTAGAGCTTCTTAGAAGCAATGATAATGGCTTGCAGATGAATTTGAACATGGACGAAATATCATCTTTTGACGTAACAACTGATGAGGGTATTTTTTCGCAAATCAGTATCCAAGGCTTTACTCATTCAAGCAATATTGGAGCACCAAAACTTCCAATAATTAGAAAGATCATTTCCGTTCCTTATGGAGCTGAAGTATCTGTACAAGCTTTAAATTATGAAACTGAACTTATTAAACTGCAAGATTTTGGAATTAATAACCAACTTATGCCAGCTCAGTTACCTATTCCAAAAAGTGCAGATCCATCTGAAGCAGTTTTCAGTTTCAAACAAGAATCTTATTCTAAAGATCAATTTATTTCAAATGAACTTGTTTCTGCACAAGAACTTGGTATAATGCATGGTGTAAGGCTATTTGTTGTAGAGATAGCTCCAGTTCAATATAATCCGGTAGAAGGAACTATTTTAGTTTGTAATAATATTGATGTTAAAGTAGACTTTATTGGTGGAGATCATGCAAAAACTCAGTTAGAAAGAGCCAGAACTCGATCACCATATTTCGAAGCTACTTATGCTAACAATATTATGAATTATTCTCCAGCTATTAGTAGGGATCAAATAACACAGTACCCTATAAAATACGTAGTCCTGTCCGATCCAATGTTTGAAGCACAACTTCAACCTTTTATAGAGTGGAAAACAGAAAAAGGATTTGATGTAATAGAAGCATATACTAGTGACCCAAATGTTGGGAACACAATGAGCTCTATAAAGAGTTATTTACAAGGTCTTTATGATGCAGGAACACCTGAAGATCCTGCACCATCATTTGTACTTTTTGTCGGTGATGTTGCTCAAATTCCAGCTTGGGCAGGTAGTACAGGTGGTCATATAACAGACTTAAATTATGTTAAATTAGACGGAAACGATTTTGTAGCAGATATGTATTATGGACGTTTTTCTGCAAATAACACTGCTGAATTACAACCACAAATAGATAAAACATTAGAATATGAAAAATTGGAAATGCCTGACACAAGTTACCTTGAAGAAGTTGTAATGATAGCTGGAATGGATGGAAACTTTGGAGCAACCCATGGGAATGGACAGATAAATTATGGAACAGAGAATTATTTTAATGCTGCTCATGGGATTGTATCACATACATATCTGTATCCACAATCAGGTAGTAATTCTTCAAATATTGTTCAAAATGTTAGTGATGGTGTTGGTTATATTAATTATACAGCTCATGGCTGGGATCAAGGATGGGCTGATCCAGAATTTACCATTCCAGACATTAATGGTCTACAGAATGAGCACAAATATGGTCTTGCAGTAGGAAATTGTTGCCTGACGAATAAATTCGAAGTATTAAACTGCTTTGGAGAGGCTTGGCTTCGAGCAGAAGATAGAGGTGCAATTGGTTATATTGGTGGTACGAACAGCACTTACTGGGATGAAGATTTCTGGTGGGGAGTTGGTGCCGGCGCGCCTTCTGCGAACCCAACCTACGCAGCTACCGGCTTAGGTGTTTATGATGGTCTATTTCATGATCATGGAGAAGATTTTAGTGACTGGTATACAACTACAGCTGGCATGATCTTTAATGGTAACCTTGCCGTAACAGAAGGAAATGGATCAATTAATTATTATTGGGAAATCTATTCAATTATGGGTGATCCTTCTTTAACACCATATCTTGGAATTCCTCAAGTAAATACTGCTACTTATCCTGATGTAATTTTCCTTGGATTAGATAATATTCAAATTACAGCAGAGCCATTTTCATACGTTTCTTTAACTATGGATGGTATTATTCATGGAAATGCTCTAATTGATGAAACCGGTATGATTAGTTTTGATTTTGATACATTTGCTGCACCTGGAATTGCTAAACTTGTTATTACAAGACAAAATTGTGAACCGATTATAGCTGATATTGAAGTAATCCCTAGTGGAGGTCCTTATGTGATCGTTAGCTCTTATGAAGTACAAGATGATAACAATAATATTCCAGAATTTAATGAAACTATTACTTTAAATGTTACTTTTGAAAACGTTGGAATAGATGAAGCAACAAATGTAAGTGCGATCATCTCAACTAACGATGATTTTGTAACAATAACTTCTGCAAATTCACCAATAGGCAATATTTCTGCTGGATCATCTATAACTATTAATGATGCTTTTGAGATTGAAGTTGCCAATAGTATCCCTGATCAAACAAATATTATTTTCACATTAGAAATGGTTGGAAATGAAGACACATGGACATCAAACTTTAACATCACCTTCAATGCACCATTGTTTGAAGCAGGATTTATGACAATAGCCGATTCAGGTGGAGATGGTGTTCTTGATCCTGGTGAAACCGCAACACTTTCGATTCCAATTATGAATAGCGGAAATGCAACTTCAGAAGAGATTGTTGCAGAACTTACTTCAAGTTCTTTAGATCTGATTACTGTTACTAACAGCACATTTAATGCAGATGGACTTGATGCAGCTGAACAGACAATTGCAACTTTTGATATCGAAGTAGATGATAATGCTACAATGGGTATGATAGCAAATCTTGGTTTAATGATAAACAGTGGTGGTTATGCTTCTGCATTCCCATATTATCCTTCAATCGGATTAATCATGGAAAACTTTGAGACTGGTGACTTCTCACTTTTCGATTGGCAAATGGGTACATATGGTTGGGAGATAGAAGGTACAAATGCATATGAAGGAACTTATTGTGCACAATCTGCAACTATCAATCATAGTCAGGATGCTTCTTTAAGTGTAACATTAGATGTAGCAACAGATGGCGAGATCTCATTCTATAAGAAAGTATCATCTGAAAGCAGTTGGGATTACCTGAGATTCTATATAAACAATGTAGAGCAAGGTGAATGGAGTGGAACTGTGGCATGGTCACAGGAGACATATCCTGTAACAGCTGGAAATGATATTGAATTCAAGTGGACTTATGAGAAAGATGGTTCTGTTAGCAGTGGTGATGACTGTGGTTGGATAGATGAGATAGTATTCCCTGCAGCAGGTGGTGGAAATTCACCAATTATCAGCTTGAGTACAGAAGAGATCGAATTTGGTAATGTAAGCCTTAATGAGACATCAACAGAGCAGCTTACTATCTTCAATATGGGAACAGAAGTACTTACCGGAACAATTACAGCACCAGATGGATTTGCATCTGAGCTTACAAGTTATTCTGTAGAAGCTGGTGAGAATGTTGTAGTAGATATCGATTTCACACCAACCGAAGCTATAACATATTCAGGAGATCTGGTTATTACCAGTAACGACCCTAATCAAGCTGAAGTAATAGTAGCACTTAATGGAACAGGAACAAGTACAGGAAATGGAGTAGATCTTCTTCCAACAGTTACTGAACTTAATGGTAACTATCCGAATCCATTTAACCCTACAACAAATATCAAGTTTAGTTTGAAGGCTGACTCTAAAGTAACATTGAACATCTACAATATTCGTGGTCAGAAAGTTAAGACACTTATCAATGATAACATGGAAGCTGGATATCATACTATTGTATGGAATGGAAGAGATGATTCTGGTAAGAGTGTATCTAGTGGAGTATACTTCAATAACTTTGGTTCCATTGCTGAAGATGGTGATTATACAAGTGTTAAGAAGATGATCTTATTGAAATAGTGTATATCGACGTTGCAGTACAATAGATGAGTAATTAGTAGCTCACGTTTCACTGTGAGCTACTAATTTTAAATAGAGATAATAACAAAAGCCCGATTATAAATCAATTTAATCGGGCTTTTGCTTTGGGGATTAATAT
>CAXCCM010000023.1:0-17038 GCA_963981005.1 uncultured bacterium
ATTAATTGTCCCCGCACAAAAAAAAACAAATAAAACAAATAGTCCGTTAGCTCATGCTGAAAAATTAGTAATTGAAGAGGTAGTAGCTAACGGTGAAAAATTCTTGAATGATTACACTCTTTATGTAACTGTCGAGCCATGCTTGATGTGTGCAGGAACTATAATTTGGTCACGAGTTGGAAGAGTTGTCTTTGGCTGTTTTGATAAAAAAGCAGGAGCAGCTGGCTCGATCTATAATGCATTGTTAGATAAGAATATGAATCACAATCCAGAGTTGGCTTCCGGTGTTTGTGAAGAAGAATGTTCCAATTTAATAAAGAACTTTTTTAGAAGTAAACGAAAATAGAAAATTCGGAGAGTTGCCGGAGCGGTTGAACGGGGCGGTCTCGAAAACCGTTGTGGGTTTACGCCTACCCAGGGTTCGAATCCCTGACTCTCCGCCAATAAATCTGCTTTCGAAGAAAACGATTTTAAAACAAAATTTAGCTTTGTGTAGCAAAACACATCGGTTTTTATTAGAAATTACAACTATTATTTATAATCTTGTACATTTTAACTTGCCAAACAATAATGCATTAAAAATCATTACATAAGAAACTAAAGAATAACCAAAATTTAATAAAGAAGTAGGAGGTGGTTATGAAAAAATTATTAGGATTACTATTCGTTCTTATGTTATTTATAACCGGATGTACAGATGATGGGATTTTAAGAATAACCAGTAATTCCAGTGAAGATGTATGGTATCAATTAAATTACGGTACAACAACGTGGTTATCATCAGGAACATCTGATTCTCATTCTTGGAACTTGAGTTCAAGTATGTTTGGAGAGGAAGATAAGAATATAACAGTAACTTATGGTGGGGGAGAATGGTTCTGGTATGATACTTACGAAGTGGATAAAACTATAAAACCCGGTAAAATATCAAATGTTCAAATTATTGGTGATTGTGGAGAAATTGAAATTGTAAACAATACTTCAGAAACCAGTATTTGGTATGTTTATATATCACCAAGTTCAAGTTCAGATTGGGGAAATGATCTTTTGGGAACGCTTATATTATACCCTGGATATTATATGTCTTGGATAGCTACAACTGGATATTGGGATATAAAATTTGTAGATGAGAATGGTTATGATTATACATTCATGAATGAACTGATAAGTCCGGAAACAACTAACACATACACATTTTTAGATAACTTGAATAGATCTTCAGATTCTATAAAAGAGAAAATGATTAACTCACAGAAATATTCGGATAGATCAGAAGGAAAAGTAAGAAGAAAATTGGACTAATATACAATAAAAAACGGCGGAATTCTCCGCCGTTTTTTATTCAACTATTTATTTTATTCCAACAACAAATAATGAAGATGCCGAAGCAAAACCATTTGCTTCGATATGTGCTCTAATTTTCTCACCTTCGATTTTCATTGCTTCTAATTCATCTTTTCCCTCAAGTTGCTTAAGTCCAATATCAATTAGATTTGCCCTCTCTTGTATCATCTTTGCATCTTTTGGATCAGGAATTGGCCAGCAGTAATCTATAACTTCGAAATTATATAAGTCTAAATTAATAATTATCTCTTTAATTTTACTTTTTGTAAAAGTATCATCATGATATCTTCCTGAGATAACATCAATTTTTGCAAACCAGTGATGAAGCAGTACATGAGACATTTGAGCCTCAGTTTGATCATCACAATACATCTCATTAACTATGAAATTACCACCATCTCGTAAAACACTTTTCATCTCTACTAATATTTTATCCATATTAGAAAGATGATGCAGAGAATTAGATATGCAAACCGTATCAAAAGAGTTATCATCAAATGGTAGATCATCTGCATTAGCTTTTACAAAATCTATTTCAATATCTTTAAAGTGTTCCTTAATAAAATCACCCGAACGTTGTTCAATATCATTTGCTGTTAATTTGCTAAAGCTTTTAAATTCCTTGATTATGTGTATGAATTCCCCTCGTCCGCTACCAATATCAAGAACACTTCCACCATCAATTGTTTTTAATTTCTTCTCTAAGTTTTCCATGCTACCATTTTCCTAAAATTTTATTTGATAGGAACAAATTGATCTCTTCCTGTTTTTTTAGTAGATTAAAGTTATTACTCATATTAGATATTTTCGAATTCTGAAATTCAATTTTAGAGCGATCCAGATCAAGAAGACTAATCATTCCATGTTTGTAATGCTCTTGAGCCATTTGTAAATTCTTCTCTGCAAGTTCTAATTTGTCTGCATATAACTTCTGTGATTGTTTAATTGTTTCAAGATCAGAAAGAAGAATTTGTAGATCAAACTCATTGTCTTTTGCTGTTAATTTAACATCTAGTTCCAGAAGTTTATGATTCCTTTTGGATTGAAGATACTGCTCTCTGGTATCTAATAGATTGAAAATATTGTAGCTTGCATTTAGTACAAGAGTGTTTGTACCTCTATAATAAGTTCCAAAATCATAGATATCATCTTGATCTCTGTGATATAATGAATATGATAAAGAAATTGATGGTAAAAAATTCATAACTTGTTGGAACAACATAGTTTTACTGAGTTTTAAATTTACTTGTTTCTGTTTGAATGCAATATTAGTTTTAAATGTAGCTTCTTCTATTGTTACATCAATGTTTGGTGAAGAAAATTCAAATCCTTCATCATCCAAATTTAAATATGAAAAAAGGGATTTTCTAAGTTTATTAAGATTATTTACCGCTTCATTCACAGCTATTTCATAATCTATAAGAGATATTTTACTTTGTTGTAATTCTAAGGTGGATTTATCTCCAGTTTCAAATTGGATTTTTACCTGTTCACTAATCTTCTGCTGCAACACCGAGTTCTCCTTTTGAATCTCTAGGTTTGTTTGTGCTTCCAAAACAGAAAGATATTTAATGAAAACAGTGTAAGCGATAAGTTTTCTCCTACTTTCTAAAGATAGATCAGCATTTGTTTTATTCAATATGGAAGTTCTCACATCATAATAACTTGGTTCATTTAAGCTGAATCCCTTAGTTAATAGTAGTGAAGCACTTTCCTCCCAATCTGGATTTGTATCATAATTCTTGGAGCGTGCTGCAGAAATATTAACAGAAGGTAAAACTCTTATCCAACTAGATCGCAGATCACTTGCAGCATTTAGATTGTTCACCTCTTCCTGTTTTATGTCAAATGAGTTTTCAAGCCCGACCTCTATTAAATCTTCAAGTATATATTCTTCGGTAAAGATTAAGATTGGTATGAGCAATATTATAATTAATACAATTCGTTTCATTATATCTCCTCAAAATTTATTAGATTAATTATCGGCAAGATTCATAAGCAGAAGAAAACAGGCAATATTTTTTTTCCTAACCAGAATTACCAATTCAAAATAGTTGTTTATTTATTATTTTAATATAAATTAACAATAATTTATTTGACTTATATAACTAAATGAATAAATAAATTGTAACTTAAAATATTGAATTGCGTTACAATATGTAGATTACGGAGAGGGAATTAGTTTTGGATAGAGAAAGAGAAATGATACTCAATGCCAAAAAAGATATCAACCAGTTTGATTATCTTTATAGCAAGTATTATCCAAAGATCAATAGTTTTATATTTCATAGAGTGAAAGAAGAATCTGTGCGTAACGAGATCGTTTCTAACGTTTTCTTTAAAGCAATGAAGAAATTAGCTATATTCCGATTTTATGATTCACGGAATTGTGGTTTCTCATCTTGGCTATACCGCATTGCTTTAAGTGAATTAAGTCAATACTTTTACGAGAGGAAACGTGAGAAGAGAATTCAAGACAATTTTGAATGGAATTTACCGATTGGTAAAACTATTGAAATTGAATTTTCTATAGTTGAGAAATTCATGGAAGAGCTTAAACGAGATGAGCAGAATCTGATCTCTTTGCGGTTTTATGAAAAACTAAGTTATGCAGAAATTGGTGAAATATTAAAGAAAAAAGAAGGTGCTGTGAAGGTTCAAACACACCGACTTCTAAAGAAATTACGAGAAAGAATTGAGAAGGAGATCGATCATGAAAGATCTTGAGAATAAATTATTATCTATGAGCGTTCCAAAAATTGAGAATGACCAATTTGAACAGGTTTTAAGAAATAAGCTAGTTAATAAGTATCACAGTAGAGAGACAGAATATGTAAAAAAATTCCGTTATTCAGTCGCTTTTGCAAGCATTTTGTTTGTAGTATTAATATCTGTCATCATCTTCCCAGAAATTGGTATTAGGGCAAATGAAGTCGCTTTTAAAAAAGAAGCTGAACAATTAATTGAAAATGCAAATGGGAACAGAAATGCAAATTATTCGGATGATGAATTTTTCGAAAATTTTGCTGAGAATAACGATAAATTCCATTATACATCTATTTACAATCCAAATTTAAAGAACAGGATCGATCCAGAAGAATATAGAGAAGATAAGACTTACATAATTCGGAAATATGTATCCCGGGATTCACAAGCTGTAATGATAATTTCTGAATTTGATAAGCCTGAGAGAAAAAAACAACTGCGTGAAGTCAGCTTTTAAGTGAAATAATTAATTTTAAATATTGAAGGTTTCTTGGAGGAAAAATGAAAAAAATATTAGTGATTGTATTAATAGGTATGATGCTAATCAGTATTCCACTTTTTGCAAAATCAAAGGTAAGAATGGGAGTTGTATTAGGTGAGAAAACAAATGAGCAGTATGGTATTCTAATAAAAAAAGTAACAAAAGAGAGTCCTGCAGAAAAAGCTGGTTTAATAGCAAAAGACTTGCTCTTGGAAATTGATGGAGATAAGGTTTATACTATCGATCAACTAACTAAGATGTTATCATATTTTGAGCCAGAGCAGAAGATAAAAATTACTTACAAGAGAGGTGAAAAAACTGATACTTGCAATTTAATATTGGAAGAACGTAAAGTACCGGAAATTCCTAAAAGAACATATATGGGGGTTTTCTTAAAGGATCTAAATGATAAAGTAAAACAGAAATTAAAACTTAAAGAAGATCATGGGATAATGATTAGCGAAGTTGTGGAAGATTCTCCCGCTGATAAAGCAGGATTAAAAGGTAAAGACATTCTTCTAAAATTTGCTAAAGAGAAGATCTATACTACAAAACAATTATTAAAAATGTTGAAAAACTTTAAGCCCGATGATGAAATAGCT
Organism: uncultured bacterium; assembly: GCA_963981005.1. Lineage (GTDB taxonomy): Bacteria > Cloacimonadota > Cloacimonadia > Cloacimonadales > TCS61 > Tenebribacter. The sequence continues at coordinate 5,194 of CAXCCM010000023.1, forward strand.
CTAGAAATTTTCAGGGGTAAGAAAACTAAAAAACTCAAGATGATCTTAGGAGAAAAGGAAGATAAAGTTTACTATTCAGGAATTAATACTTCACATAATATTTTTAATATACCTGAGAATGTTCTATTTTATCAATATGATCTTCCCGATCATAATAAATGGATTGGTGTAAGATTAAATATAAAGACAGATAAAACTGAGAAAGATGGAAAGAAAATTATAACTAAAGAGAAGAAGATAACAGAAGTTATAAAAGGAACACCAGCAGAAAAAGCAGGACTACAAAAAGGCGATATTATCATTGCTGTAGAAAGTGATGAAGATTTAGATATTGGAGAAGCTCTTGAAGACAAAAAGGCTGGAGATGAGATTACCTTAACTATAGAAAGAGATGGAAAAGTACAGGATATTGTTGTTGGAATTGATAAGCGAAAAAGTACTAAAACTGATGAGAATGTAAAAGTTACAATTGATGATGGAGAAATAAAAATCTTAGTAAATGGTGTAGAAAAAAGCTTAGGTGATCTTGAATACCTTCGTGAAGGGTTAGATGAAATAGAGATTATCAATGACATTAAATTAGATGCACTTGATGATGTTTATGAAGAATTGGAGAAAGTAAAAGAAGAGCTGGAAGATATAGATATAAACATAGAAATATCTGATACAGAAAGTGAACTCTAATATCCTCCCTAAAGGTTATTAGCAAAAAATAAAGACCCTTGAATATTTAAGGGTCTTTATTTTATTTAGAAGAGTTTTTATTCACTAAATTTTTCAATTTGATATATGTAGATCTCGCAATTGGAATCTTTATAAGCATCTGGTGGTAATCCTGCTTTAGAAGAGCATAAACTTTGTAGGAAGGTATCTCGATCCCATCCTGTATCAGTTGCTACTCGTGGTAAATAGACTCCACTATGGTATCCCTGTTTTATCCAAACACCATCAATTCCCATACGGATTTTTTTATAATCAGAAATTTTTTTCATTGGTGACAATACGGAGATCTCGATTTTAATATTATCAAGATCATTTCTTTTAATATTTTGAAAACGAGGGTCTTCAAATGCGGAAGCAGTAGCCATCTCGATTACAGCTTTATAAAGTTGCATACGTGCATGCATATGCCCAATACAACCACGTAAATTACCATCTTTATGTAAAGTTACAAAGACTGCTTGTTCTTCCAATAAAATTGAATCAACGAGTTCTTTAATTATTAATAGTTTTTTATTCTCTAAATAGTATTCTATACTTCTTCTTGCAATATCTAATAATTTTGATTTGTTACTATCGGTCATAACTCTTGATTTTCTCTACCCTTTCTGCTGTGTATCAATATCTTTCGCATAACAGATGCATATTGTCTACGCTCTTTGATCCTGATGTCTCCAACAATAAAAATACTCAATAATAGTATGCCAATAACATATCCTGGCAAAAGTAACCATAAAGATTGTAGATTACTTAAATTCATTATAGTTTTATATGCAATATATAATGTTACCAACATTCCTGCTGCTAAAAATATATTATTTACGATTACTTCAAAAGATGCCTTTTTTTGATCCCACTTTAACATTTTACGCATAAAATCTTTTTCTTTTTTATTTAATGGAACAGCCATAAATATCTCCTTATAATTTTCTTTGCTACTTGAACCGAATTCCCCAACGGATTATATCAACAATTTTAACTTTCATCTCCTCTAATGAAAATGATTGATTCTTTGTAGACCATTCTGTTAGTAAAAAGTCAATGGTTCCAAATATTATTACCGTTAAAGCCCTTGGGTCAACAGCTCTGATGCTACCCTCTTTAATTGCATCAATAACCAGTTTTTCTATATACGAGATGTATTCCTTTAAGGGATTGTATGACGGATACAGCTCATAAAAATCTGGGCTTTGTCTCAATTCTATTGCTAAAAATCTGGCAATAGCAGGTTGCTTGGTGAAAACATCAACATGAAGATCAATGAATTTTGAGAAACGATGAAGAGCTGTCTTTTCTTGCAAAATACTGCTTTTCATCTCAGTTAAAATGTTTTCTATTAGTTCATCAAATGCAGAAACAAGAAGATTTTCCTTATTATTAAAATAGAGGTAAATAGTACCATCTGCAACATTAGCTAATGTTGCTATGTGTGATATTTTAGCTTTATGAAAACCTTTATGAGAAAACACTTCTATTGCCGCTTCTATGATAGCTTTTCTTTTTGATAATTGCTTATCAGATAGAGCATTCTTGCTTTTACCCATAACTTTTCCTTTGCATTATTAATGATATAGTCTGAAACAAGAATTGAATAGATATTCAATATGTCAAATTGTTTATGAATTTAATTCATTTTGTTGTTTTTTTAAGATGCTATAAGTGAGCTGTACTAAGAATATTTAATATTTCTTTGTGAATTTTAGAATTTGAAGCTACTATTGTGTCATTAGAATAGTGCCAGTTATTCGATTCAAATTGAGATATTTTCCCACTTGCCTCAGATAATATTAAACTACCTGCTGCCATATCCCAAGGTTTTAGTTTTCTTTCAAAAAAGCCATCTAGCCTGCCACATGCCACATAGCAAAGATCTATTGCAGCAGCCCCATCTCTTCGCACACCCTGACACCTTTTTGTGAAAGCCAGATATTCACGAATGTAGAAGTTTGCATTTTGCCAGCGGTCATATGGAAATCCTGTTGCAATTAGTGAATCAGAAATACTATTTTGATTTGAAACTGAGATCTTATCATAATTTAAGAATGCACCTTTCTCTTTTTCTGCATAAAAAAGCTCATTTAATATGGGATTATAAACAACTCCAAATTTAATAATATCATTTTCTTCAACGCCAATTGACACTGCACAAAATGGGTATCTGTGAGAAAAATTTGTTGTGCCATCTAGTGGGTCAATAATCCATTTTCTATTTGCACCTTCATTTATGATCTCCCTTTCTTCCGAAAGGATTGCATCCAGAGGATAATGCTTGTTAATTTGTGTAATAATAAACTGCTCACATTGCAGGTCCGTTTCAGTAACCAGATCAATATCACCTTTATGTTTAATATTCGTATTTGGATTCTTATAAGCTTTTCTAATGATCTCACCTGTTTCTAAAGCAAGTTTAATAATGAAGTCTAACATTATCTTCTCCAAATATATTATAGTTTTATTAAAATTTAGCCTTCTGAAGTAAACAGAAGGCTATTATTTAACTAATAAAAACTAATGCCACGTTACCACTTACCCAATATCAAGTTAGATAGTAATAGATTTATCGCTTCCTGTTTTTTCATAAGACGATAATTATTTTGAATGCGAGCAAGTTGAGTATTTTGAAAATCAATTTTAGATCTATCCAGATCTAACAAACTTATCATTCCTAAACGAAAATGCTCTTGGGCCATGTTCAGATTTTCCTCAGCTAATTTTAATTTGCTCTCATAAAGCTCAAATGATCTTTTCAATGTTGTCAGGTCGTTTTGTAAATTTGTAAGTTGAAGGCCATAATCCTTTTTACTTTTCACATAATCAAGTTTTTTAATTTTAAGGTTGCGTTTGCTGCGGATTATTCGCTCAAAATTATCCATTAAACCGAATATGTTCCAACTTGCACTAATGCTTAATGCTTGTGAATCACGAGAGTATTCTGAGAACTCATTAACGTCACCGTTATCGGAATGAGCAAAGCTATAATCAATCGAGATGGTTGGTAACAGATTCATGGTAGTTTGGAAATGTAACAATTTATTGATCTTTAATGAGTTAAGTTTTTGATTTAACAGATTATTTGAAGTGAATTCGGATGTAGTTGATATTGAGCTGAAGTCAGGAACAACGAACTCAAAAGCAGCGTCATCAATGTTAAGATATGAGAATAGATCTTTTCTAGATTTAGATAGCAAATTAGCAGCTTCATTTACAGCGATCTCGTAATCTATGAGAGATACTTCACTTTGCTTTAGCTCAAGAAGCGATTTATTTCCTGTTTCATATTGTACTTTTATCTGTTGCTGTATTTTATTCTGCAACTTCAAATTCTTCTGTTGGATTTCCAATGTTTCCTGAAGTTCCAATACGCCAAGATAACTTGCAAAAACATAGTAAGCAATTTGTTTTCTGGTTTCATCAAGTGAACTTTTGGCATTCTTCATTCCGTAGATAGAAGTGTGAACATTGTAAAGAGATGGATCGTTCAGGAAAAAACTTTTAGATAATGTAAGATATCCACTTTTGCTCCAATCTGTTTCATTTGGTTCGATTATCTGATCGTAATATTTTGTTTTCCCTACACCTGCTGTTAAAGAAGGCAAGATACCATAAACACTACTTCTAAACTCGCTTGAAGAGTTTTTCTTATTAGCTATCTCCTGTTGGATATCGTAAGAGCTTTCTAACCCAATATTAATTAATTCTTCTAGCGTATATTGCTCTGCAATGCACAACAACGGAAGAATCATCAGTATAGTTATCGAAATTAATTTTTTCATTATTTCTCCTTCATCGTAATATTCTCAAGAATCAATTATCTCTTTTATTTTGCAACTGATTTTTTTTTGAACATAAGTGATATTTTTTCTTCATCTGGTGAACCTATTTGGATCAGCTCCCAGTTTTTGTCGTAATCATCAATAGCATGTCTGATAACTGTAACTTTCTCCTCAGAAGATGGTTCTGAACCTTGCCAGTGAACTATCTCAACACGATATTTAAGTGTTCTCTTCTTTCCATTGATCCTTACATCAATTTCTAAATTTTGTTCTGCTTCCAATGTTGGAATGGATAATACAACTTCTCTCATTTTAATCTCCCTTTGATTATATTTTTCCCTAAATTATTACACTCATAATATAACTTTGAGTTTTCACTCATATTTTAATGCATCTATTGGATTTGCATTTGCTGCCCTAAAGGTTTGAAGACTTATTGTTATCAGTGCTATCAGAATGCCAATAGAACTGGAAATCACAAAAACCCAAATATCTAGATCAGTGCGGTATGCAAAATTCTGGAGCCATTTACTCATGCCAAAATATATTAAAGGCCATGCAATTATGTTTGCAATAAGTACCCATTTCATAAAACTAAATGTGAGGATCTTTACAATAGCAGTAGAAGATGCTCCTAAAGTTTTACGAATACCAATTTCCTTTTTACGCTGGGAAATTGCATAACTGGCTAATCCTAATAATCCTAAGCAGGCAATGAATATTGCTAAACCAGAGAATACATTCACGATCTTGCTGGTTACTTCATCACGCGTGTAGATATCATTAAATTCATCATCCATAAAGGTATATGCAAGCGGGTGATCAGGATAGAGATCTTTCCAAGTTTTGCGAACATGTTCCATTGCTGAGTCTATCTGCCCTTGTGCAATTCTAGCAACTACAATATTTCCTGGACCGCGAGTTTGAGGAAAAATTATTACTGGTTCAATATTTTGGTGCATTTCAATAAAATGAAAATCCTTGATTATTCCACGAATTGTAACTCCGGTTTCATCATCAGGTCCGAAGAAGAAACGTTTCTCTAAAGGATTATCCCAGCCAAGTTTGCGAACCGCAGTTTCATTTATAATCACATCCATGTTTTCACGGGTCATTTCCTGTAGGAAGTTCTCACCTTGAACTATTTTCATTCCAAGTGCATCTATTGCATCGGCACTTAAAGAGACCTGGCTCATTATCCAAATATCATCATCTACAGCACCCTCCGGGTTTACTCCTGTGCGTCCGAAAGTTCTACCTGGTACATTCCCTGCAGTTGCAACTTTCTCGAAAGAGCCATGCTTTTTAAGTTCCTCTTGCAAAAGTTCAATTTTCTCGTACATAGCATTGTCTTGCATATCAAAAAGTAAAACTTGTTCTCTAATATAGCCAAGATCTTTATCTCTAATAAACTTTAACTGTTTTTGAACAACAGCTGTAGAACCTATAAGCGCAATAGAAAGTGCAAATTGGAAGATCACAAGGACTGTACGCATGGTTGTTCCCTTCTTACCTGATTTGAATGAACCCTTAAGAACAGTTACGGGTTTAAAGCCAGATAGGGCAAAAGCCGGATATAGACCGGATACAATTCCCACGACAATAAGAAGAATAAACATAAATGATAAAATAATATGATTCTGAAGAATGTTCATGCTGATATTTGTTCCACCTAAATTATTTAGCCATGGGAGAACGATCTCAACCAGTGGAATTGCCAGCAGTATTGAAATTAAGGTTATGATCAGTGATTCACCCAGAAATTGATTTATAAGCTGAGATCTTGCTGATCCAACTACTTTTCTCATACCTACTTCTTTAGCTCGCTGCATACTTTTTGCTGTAGATAGATTCATATAATTTACAGAGGCGATTAGTAGAACAAGAATAGCAATAGCTGCGAATATGTAGATGTTGTTCATGTCTCCCTTATTTGTTATCGCACCATCAAAAATGATATCTGTAGATTGTAAATGTACGTCATTCAAAGCTTGAAGAGTAATATCGAAATTTTCTCCAACCTCATTTTCTCTGCAAAAAGCAGTTAATCTCTCATCCATTCCAGCAGAGTTGTATCCATCTTTAAATCTAATGTAAGTCGGCATAGCTATCATCTGCCAGCTCTCTATCCAAATAGGTCGAGTATCATCGGGTTGTTGATTTTGCTTTGCTTGGGCAATCCTTGTGGCAAATGATTGTAATGCACTAAAGGATAAATGTGTGTTTGTAGGAATGTCATCCATAATTCCAGTTACGGTTAGATCATAGTTGTCCCCAGTTCGGATAATTTTATTCATTCCGCTTTGATCACCAAAGATCTTTTTCTCTTCAGATTTTGTTAGTACAACCGTAAATGGCTCATTTAATGCAGTTTCCGGATCACCTTCTAACAAATCAAATCCGAAAAAATCAAAAACATTTCCATCTGTTGAACATAGATTCTGAATGTATACTGATGGATTTTCCTCATGAGTAACAAGGAGTTGTCCCTGATTTGTAAGCCGGAGAAAATCTTCAGCCTCATCAAATGCTTCTGGAATAGAAGGACCCAAAGCAGGGATAGTTATTCCAACACGCTGGCTGTTTGTTCCCATTGCTTTATCAATTGTTAGAACTCTATAAATGTTATCTAAGTCAGGGTGCATATTTTCATAAGAAAATTCATATTGAATAAATAGTAAAATTATCAGACAGCAAGCCATTCCAATTGCAAGCCCAGCAATATTAATAAAAGAAAATCCCTTTTGACGAATAATATTACGCATTGCTAATTTAAAGTAATTTTTAAACATTTTTACCACCTATATATTATTTATTCTTAATAAAATAAAAGCAATTGGTATTCCAAACAGTTAACACCTTGTAAATGTGCGATATAGACATAATTGAGCTACTATGCAAATGTTCGTTTTAGAACGAATTATGTCCGTTGCTGAACACATTATATTATGCTAAACAAAATAAATAATATCAATTTGTATAATGCTGACTTTTCCCTTAATATGTAATTCAATTTCAAATTTGTAGAAACAAAACTTTTTGTTATTCATATTTTAAAATCTTGGCTGGATTTGTATTTGCTGCTTTCCAAGTTTTTAAACTAATAGTGAAAATGGCAATTGCCAGGGAAATAAAACCAGCGAATATGAATATTAACGGATTTATTGAAGTTCGATAAACAAAGCCCTCTAACCAATTTTTCATCAGGAACCAGGCCAAGGGCCAGGCAATGATATTTGCCACAACAATCCATCGTACAAATTGCTTAGAAAGCTGCCAGATGATTCCGCTTGATGTAGATCCCATAACTTTTCGAACTCCAATTTCCAGTTTCTTCTGTTCTGTAAGGAACGAAGCTAAACCAAATAATCCCAGGCAGGCAATGAATATACCTAATCCAGCAAAAATTCTGAATTGCAATCCCGCTTTGATCTCAGTATCATATGTATGTTGAAAGGTTTCATCTAAAAATTTATGTTCAAAAGGGAAATCAGGGCAGACCTGAAGCCATGCTTTTTCTAATTGTGCAATTGTATCTACAGAATTGTTTCCAGAAAATTTGAATATGATTCGATTGAAATACTCTGGAATATTGGTGATAAAAAGTGGTTCGATTTGATAACTTAATGGCAGCGAGTTGAAATCTTTAATAACTCCGATAACTTCAAATTCTCCATCACCTATTTTTAATCCAATCGGGTTCTCTATTCCCATCATCTCTATACTTTTTTCATTTATTAGAATTGCATTTTCATCAGTTTTTAAATCTTTTGAGAAATTACGACCCTGTACAATTTCCAAGTTAACAGTTTTCACGAAATCATTATCGGCAGAGATGAATGCAAAGGATGAACCTTCGTCACTTTTACTTCCTTCCCAGTTCATTCCGCGCATAATGTTCCAAACTTCATTTGGTGTACTGGAAGATCTTGTCATACTAACTATCCCCGGGATTTGATCTGTAATATTGGTAAAGGTATCAAACTTCTCTTTCAGATCAGAATTCATACTCATTACGAGTAAGTTCTCATTATCAAATCCCAGATCTTTTTTCTGCATATACTTCAATTGTGAGTAAATCACACCAGTTCCAATGATCAAGGAAACAGCTAGTGTGAACTGAATTATTACTATTATTGTACGTAAAGTAATCCCTTTACCTCCACTAACAAGCTTGGCTTTGAAGATATTAACGGGAGAATAGGATGATAGGATAATGGCCGGATAACCTCCAGCAATAATTCCCAGAACAATAACTGCACCGATTCCCATGGAAATTGTTTTCAAATTTAACAAACTAAGCGAAATTTCTCTGCCAGTTAGTTGCTCAAAAATTGGTAATCCTAATTCTACCAGCAACATAGATAAGAAGAAAGCAAATATTGTGTAGATTATCGATTCACCTATAAACTGGACGATCAATGATTTTTTTTGAGCACCTGCAATTTTCCGTACGCCCACTTCTCGAGCACGTTTTGTGGCTTGAGCTGTGGCTAGGTTCGTGAAGTTGATACAGGCAATAATAAGGATGAGAATTGCCACACTACCGAAAATGAAGATGTATTTTTGAGCAGTGGGATTACCTTCCATAGAATATAGATGAATGTTCTTAAGTGACTGCAATGATGCACCACTTTGTTCCTCAACATGCACCTTCATAATATTGTCTACTTTGCTCTGCACAGCGTTTATGTCGGCAGTATCTTCCAGCAATACAAATGTTTGTAACCAGTGAGAATACCAATCATCCAAATCATCATCGCGAGTTACTTTCCCTATATGCTGAATACTCTCAAACTTATAGTTAGTATAGATCGGCATATCTTTAAATACAGCAGAAACCGTAACTTCACCACGATTGTCATGAGAGAATGTTTTACCAATTGGATCTTCATCGCCAAAATATTTATGTGCCAAAGACTGTGAAATTACTATGGAATTCTCATCTTGTAGAGCTTCCTTAGAATTCCCTCTTATAAATTCAAAAGTGAACATATCAAAAATATTTGGAGAGGCATAAAAATTATCTCTTTCGCGAAAGACCTTATTATCGTATTGGAGAATACATGATGAGTTTCTAAAGTGCACAGATTCGATTACTTCAGGAATTTCTTCCACTAAAATACTTAATAGTGGATAAGGAGTAGCTCTGTTTATATTAACTTCACCTTTCATAGTGTATTTTTTATTTACGCGAGAGATTTTTGCAGAGTGATGGGCTTCGAACTGGAGTTCTCCTTGAATTAAAAGATAAATAATAATTGCTGTGGCAATTCCTACTGCAAATCCAAGAATGTTAACAAAAGAGTACATCCTGTGCCTGTTGATATTTCGAATCGCCAATTTAAAATAATTCTTAAACATATTTACCACCTATTTTTTATTTCCACTCATAATAAAATATTGCAATTGGCATTCCAAAGAGGTAATGCTTTGTTAATTAACAATATAAGTACCGAAAGCTACTTCATAAATGTTCATTTTAGAACAATAAATGTTCATGGATGAACATGTTATAATTGTGAAACTTCATTAATGAAATATAAATCAAACTATTCATAATTCAACGCTTTCACAGGATTTGCATTTGCAGCACGAATTGTTTGTAGTCCTATCGTAAGCAATGCTATCGTAATTACAGCCAAACCCGAAACTAGAAAAATTCCAATGTTCATATTCATACGGTAAACAAATTCATTCAGCCATAAATTCATAGCATACCAGGTAAGCGGCCATGCAATGAAATTTGCCAATACAACCCAGCGGGTAAAATCTACAGATAGAAGTGTTACGATCTGCATCACCGAAGATCCCAGTACTTTACGTATACCGATCTCTTTAGTACGTTGTTCTGTCATGTAGGAAGAAAGCCCTAGAAGACCTAGGCATGAAATGATGATCGCAATAATTGAGAAAACAGTTATAAAACCCGCAAAGGCTTGATCTTGGCGGAACTGGAAATTATAAACATCGTCCAGATAAGTAGCTCTGAAATTTGCTTCAGGATAAAATTCAAGATAAATATCTTCAACTGCAGCCAGGAAAGTATCACCCTGATTTTCGCTAATACGCACTAAAAATGAAAAATTCTCTTCACTATAATCTAGGAACATTGGATTTATTGTCCTTCTAGTTGAAGTAAAGTTAAAATCTTTCACTACTCCTATCACAGTCTTTATTTCTTGAGTGTCATTTTCTCGCTGGATCCTGATCGTTTTTCCTATCGGATTACCATCCCAACCGGCATATTCCATGGCAGTTTCGTTGATAATCACATTATCAATATTTGCTTCACCCAATTCTGTTTTGAAGTTCTCACCGTAAATTAATTCCATTTTTAAGGTTGGTATCAAACCGCTGTCTATTTTAATTTTGTCGAACATAGTTCCGTCTTCAGTTTTCTCACCTTCAGGAAAAACCTGAAACTTTTGCAAGGTTCCACCCGGAAGCGAATTGATCATACCAATACTATCAATTCCTGGTAACTGGCTTACTCTATCTTGGTAAGCTTCCAGATGTTCATCATTGTTAAATGGTAGATCAAGCACATTTTCTCGATTATACCCAATATCAATATTGTTTAGATATTCTATTTGAGACTTTACAATAAAAACTGCTGAGATGAGAGATATGGAAATTGTGAATTGTCCAACAACCAGTATGCGTCGTAAGATCTTTCCACTCTTACTTGTATGAAAACTACCCTTGAGTACTGAAAGAGCTTTGAATCCAGAAATAATGAGGGCCGGATAGAATCCTGCCAGTAATCCGACTAGACTAACAGCAACAAATAGTGCAAGGTAAACTTGCGGGTGTTGGATCAGATCAATGGAAGCCTGCCGATGCATGAAATCATTCAAATATGGTATTGATATTTCGAAGATAGCAAAGGCTATGATCATGGCAAAATAAGTTATCACGAGTGATTCTCCCAGGAATTGAAAAATCAATTCTCTGCGGCTGCTGCCGATGATTTTGCGCATTCCCACTTCCTTAGCTCGCTTAGCTGCGCGAGCACTGGAAAGATTAATAAAATTAATTGAAGCTATTATAAGTACGAATAATGCAATTATTCCTGTTGATATAACTTTTGAGCGATCACCCCTTCCCCAATTCATCGTATCGAATCGCAGGTTTCCCGAATCCAGATGCACACTTGCTAGCTGTTGTAAACGTGGTTCCCAGATGGAAGCAAAACCGTTATCAGCAGCATATGTTATGATCTTCTGTTTTACGCTTTTCAGGTCAGAATCTGGTCTTAATCTCACATAACCTGTAAGTGCTACGTTTCTCCAGCTACTCCACCATATCGGATTCCAATCAAGCCGAAATAGAAAAATACTTTCAAAAAA
>CAXCCM010000024.1:0-16425 GCA_963981005.1 uncultured bacterium
AAAATCATCTCCGCTGGGTGTAAGACCGAATCCAACACCTTTCATGTTCTTAACGATTTCTGGAAGTTTCTCCAATGAAATTGATTTGCATGTGGTTTTAACATGAAGAAGGAATGCTTTTTCAAAAGTAGTTTGGAAGCAAATTTCGTTCTTTGGGAAAAGTAGAAATCCCAAACTCTGTGGAGATGTTTTACCCGAAATATTTTTTATTAATATCTCGATGCTCGAAGCTAACACAAATGAATTATCTATATAAATATTTGTTGTAATTTTTGGTTTTATAGTATTAACTTTAAGTGTATGATTTCCAAATAATATTTTAGAATTAGATATGTTGAGAGTTTTTTCAGCTTGCTGGGGGAAGCCATTTAAAACAATATTGTTTGGACCCGAGCCAACTTTGGTAGAAACCAGCGAAACCAATTGTTTGTTATTTATGTAATTATGAACGTTTTTAAATTTGGAGTGCAATTTGTAGTCACCATTTATTATACAATCTCCAAAATTAAGAATATTCATAAAACTCCCAAATGAATTTTTCAATTTTTTACTTTTGAAAAAAAGTCAAATTTATGTTTTTGAAGTATTGATGTCAAATATTATTAATATTCTGAGTAAATGAAAAGTCTTCTCAATTAAAATAAAAAAAGCTCGTTCATTAAGAACGAGCTTAGTAATAATTACTTAAAATGGAAAACTTATTTAAAATCCATTGCTTCTTTTGTGAAGATATCAACCCAATCTTGATAAACAGAATAGAGGAATTCCTCATTGTTATCTAACTGCATAACATATTTGGGATCTTTATCCATTGCTAATCGAACATAATGATTTGAACCATCAAGTAATTCAATACCAATCTCTATGCTTGGCATAGCAAGTTTTTCTTTATAAACTTCATATTCGTAATTAACAAATCCATTAACCTTAAGCTGAGTTAATTTCGTAAGAACATCTAAAAGGGCTTTGTTATTTAAGCTTACTATTAAACTGCTCTTCCCATCTGCATAATTCCATACTGAGTCTGAAGGTGTAAGTTCATATGCACTGATTTCGCTGAGAACAGAGATTTTAGAGATATTGTAATCTTCAATTTCCAATATTGTTTTTTCTCTCCAATCATCGGTATTTGTAGTTACAATATAATTAATGTTCTCTTCTAATTTGAATATTTTGTTCTCATTCGGTCTTCTTACCGGAGTTGTTTTAGAGGAAGAACTTTTTCCTACAATTACCTCATCTAGCATATTATCATTCTTATCTAAGAATCTTAATAAGGTACCCTGACTGTTTGTAACTCTATAAGTATTAAATGAATCTTCATTTTCTGAAATTGGTAGATTAGAAGCCTTTACATTTAATACTTTAGTAAATATATTTTGGATCTGATATTCATTTGCTTCTTTTTCGAAAGGAGATACAATTTTCCATATACCATTTAGTTTTGATATTTTTAATGTATCTTTAATATTTGATATTTCAATTGAAGCTATCTTTGCAGAATCAGCTTGGAAAAACTGGATTCGTTTTTCTACATTATTATCTATTTTTGTTATTAGGAATGCAATTACCAGAACAACTAGAATTCCAATATATGTTTTTTGCTTTTTACTCATAAAGTTCTCCAATATGTTTTCTTCTTTTTAACTCTTTTCTGTAATGTAAAACTCCAAATAAAATTAGTAATATAGAAGGAAGAAGAATATTTAGCCATCGCACAAATTTCTTAGTTCCAGGCTTTATCTCTTTTAATGGGGTGAATTGCGTTTCACGTGATCTTATCTCAATTAATGTGCCATCCGAAACCATATAATCGACAGCGTTTAACACAAAATCTCTGTTTCCAGGAACACCTGCTCCAGCACCATCTTTAACAAAGTCGGAATCTGATACAAGCAAGATCTTACCAGATTCTGTACTGCCCACACCATTTTCATCTTTAGTGTGATTCATGAAGTTACTCACAAATTTTCCACTATATATCCCAGCTACAACTTTAGGCTCGTCTATAAACATTATCTTAAGGTCAGTGTTCAAATAAGGAAGATATGAAATATCTAGCAGTGGCATTGTAACTTCACTGCTGTTCACAGAAGTAAAAAGTAGCGGTTCAAAAGAGATATCATTGCTAATGTTTGTAGTATCAATTTCGGAAGCAAAAATTAGCTGCATATAATCAAGATTTTTTACAAGAATATTATCTTTATTTACATTATTTATTATTGGGAAGAAAGGATAACTTACTGGTATTTGTGTTCGGAACATACCACGTTGCTGTTGAACTGTAACTTGCCCACATTGTGCATCAATAACCAGATTTTGTTTAATAGAAATTCCATAAGTACTAAGAAGTCGGAAAAGATCGGAATTTATTGGATTGGCTGACATCTGCTGGATATTTGCAGTAATTCTATCCTGGAATAGAATGATGTTCCCACCTTGCATAAGGTACTGATCGATATTAACAAGCTGAGACATTTCAAGAGAATCTTCGATACCTGCAATAATTAGTGCATCAATATCATTTTCTACAGGTCTTTTAAGATTGATCTGAGAGATCTCATAACTTTCGGAGAGAAACTGGGTGATAGTAGCAAATGCATTACCAGTTTGCTGTTGCCCCGGAATTTGTTGTGGAGCATCTTTCTCTAGATCAAAAATAGCGATCTTCTTTAGTCCGGTTGCAGAGATCTTTTTTATTTTACCTGTTACATCATACTCTAACCCTTGAGTGTTTTTTATCATTGGTAATGATTCAATTTTATCTTGATAATGAAATACAAGACCCATGTACACTTCACGAATTTCTAGTTTATCGTTCTCGATAACACGCATAGAAACCGGCATTATCCCATTTTGTTGAGCTTCTTTCTTTAGTTCTTGTTCATCTGCAGGGTCTAAGAATTCAAACTTTAAATTTCCTTGTGAATAAGCTTGATATTCAGATAATATATCCTGAACAAAACGACGTGAATCTGCATATTCACCAGGCATATTCTTAGAGAAATAAGCTTTTATTATAAGCCTGTTATCTAACTCTTTTACTGCTATTTTACTGGAAGTTGAAAGGGAGTAAATTTTTCCCTTTGAAAGATCAAAACGCTTAAAGATTGTTAATGAGATGAGGTTAACAAAAATAAGAATTGCAATAAGGATTATTATATCGATTGTTAATTTCTTTTTCATAATATCCCTCCTATTTCCAATTCCGATTTTCTAAAGATGATTGTGCGAGTTTAAGAAATAACACGATCAAACTAACAAAATAGATTATATTTCGCGTATCTATAACTCCACGGATAATATTAGAGAAATGGTAATCAATACTTAAGAATTGGAATGTTCCAACTAAGAAGTCAGGTACGAAAAATAGAAAAAATTTAATTACAAAGAAGAAGAATATTATAAAAAAGCTGATTATAAGCGAAACTATTTGATTACTTGTAATACTTGAAGCAAAAATTCCAATTGAGCTGTAAACAGCCCCAAGGAATAATAAACCAATATAACCGCAGAAAATTGCCCCAATATCTACGTTTGTTCCAAGCAGGATAATTGTGAAAAAATGAACTGAAGTTAACAGTAATCCAACTCCAATAAGCGAGACAGAAGCCCAGAATTTCCCCATTACTATTTGTGTGTCTTTTAGAGGGAGAGTTGCAAGAAGCTCCATTGTTCCTGTATTTTTTTCTCTAGAAAGAAGACCCATCGTGATTGCTGGAATGAAGAAGAGGTACAAGAGTGGAATTATGCTGAAAAGTGTGCGCAAATTTGCTTGATTATTAATAAATAATGGGCTGGCAAAGAACCAACCGCTAAGTAGAAGAAAAATTACCAAAACTATGTAAGCAGCAGGAGAATTAAAATAACTTTTCATTTCTTTTTTTGTGATAGTTAATGCAAGATTCATTTTTCACCTCCTTCGATAGTAAGGCTGCGGAACACTGCTTCTAAACTGATGTTTTGACGATGCATTTCTAATATCTTCCAATCTTTTGTTTTAATAAAATCAAAAACTTCTGCTCTCACATCTTTAGCTACATCAAACTCTACTTCAACACAAAATGTTGTCTCACTAAGTGGGGAGATAGATAGAATATTAATCTCATTTAACTTTTCTGATATTTCTGGAATTTCATTTTCTGGAGCCATAAGTTCGAGTACTAATTTTGTTTTATTTTGGAAGGCAGATTGTAATTCTTCGGTAGATCCATCTGCAACTATTTTGCCCTCATTAATTATTATTATTCGGCTGCAAACAGCTTGAACTTCCTGCAAAATATGGCTGGAAATGATAAGTGTTTTTTCCTTTCCAAGCTCTTTTATCAGCTCTCTGATCTCAACAATCTGGTTTGGATCTAGGCCACTTGTTGGTTCATCAAGGATTAGTATTTTTGGGTCATGAAGTATTGCTTGCGCAATGCCAACACGCTGTTTGTATCCTTTAGAAAGAATATTTATGGGTTTTTGAACAACACCGCCTAATCCGCATTGAGCAATAACCTGTTTAATACGTGTACTGAAATTTGGAATTTCTCTAATATCCGAAATAAACTTTAGATAATCGTAAACTGTCATGTCTATATATAACGGATTATGCTCAGGAAGATAACCGATTAGTTTTTTTATCTCTAATTGCTTATTGTTTATATTCATATTCTCTACTTCTATATTGCCAGAAGTAGGTGAGAGGAAGCAGGTTATCATTCTTAGTGTTGTTGTTTTTCCTGCTCCGTTCGGACCCAAAAATCCTAAGATCTCACCTTCGTTGATCTCAAAATTAATGTTATCAACTGCACGTACAGAACCATAATTCTTGGTTAGGTCTTTTATACGAATCATTTTAATGAACTCCTTACTTTAAATAAATTTTATAAATATGAAAAAAAGAGTGTTGATAATCTGTCAAGAGTGTTTTAATGGTTATATTTGAAAGAATAATTCATTTAAACAGAACTAAATATTATTGAAAAACGTTTATTATTTCTCCGGTTCCAAATTAAACTCTACTTCAAAAGAAGTGCCATTCTTTCTATTGAGTTCAAGTTTCCCATGAAGCTGAGATATAAGTGCATTAACAAGATGAAGTCCAAGAGAATTTGTGTTTTCAATATCAAGGTCTTCCGGTATAGAAACACCATTATCAGATATTGTAAGGGTATATGATTCTCCTTTCTTTTTTAGAAAGACAGATATTTCACCTTCAGTCATATTTAAAAAAGCATATTTAAATGCGTTTGAGACAATTTCGTTAATAAGTAAACCAAGCGGGATAGTTTTATTAATATTAAATGATATATCATCAATATCTAAAATTGTTTTAATGTTTTTATTGTCATCTCTAAAAGATATTATTAACTGATTAATTAATTTCCTAATATATCTTTCAAGGTTGATCTTGCTCAGGTCTTCAGATTGGTACAAACTTTCGTGAATGAGCGACATCGATTTTACACGATTCTGACTATCTTTAAAATATTCAAGTGCTTTTTCATCTTTAATATATACAGACTGCATTTTTAGCATACTGGAAATTATTTGAAGGTTATTTTTTACTCTGTGATGAATTTCCATAAGCATAACTTCTTTTTCTTTTAGATCTTTTTGAATTATTTTTTCTGTATTTGTTCTTTCTGTAGCATCACGAAGATTTACCAGAGCAGCATCTGTATCACTCCACGGTATTTTAGTAATGGAAAGATCCATAGGGCATATAGAGCCATCTTCACGTTTAAAATTCTGTGATTCAAAGACCGCACCGTTAATCCTTAATTCTTTGAAAAGTTGTTCGCGAGTTTTGTCTGTTTCAGCTGCGAATAGAACGTTGAATGGTTTGCCAATTAACATTTCTCTTTTGTAACCCAAAATACTTTCTACAGATTTATTGATGTCTACAATACTACCTTTTTTTAAATCAACAACAGCTATAACATCCAGTGCATCCTGATAGATAGCCTTCATTCGCATCTCAGAACGGAGGAGTTCAGTCTTTACTTTTTTTTGTTTAGTAATATCTTCGCAAATAGCGAGTTCAAATAGCGGTTCACCATTTTCATCTATTACAATTTGGGAACGTAAAAATGCATGGATAGTCTCTCCATTTTTCTTGATATATCTTTTTTCTAAATCGAAAGAGTGAATATTTTGTTTTAATAAATCCAAATTCAATAGTTTGTTTTCCTCAATATCATCAGGATGTGTATGGTCAGCAAACTTCTTTTCTAGTAATTCATCTTCGGAAAAACCTACCATTTCACAATAAGCTGGATTTGCCGAAAGATATTCTCCTTTTAAATTTGTTGTTGAGACTCCAACAGGAGATTGATCTATCATCAAACTTAATTTTTGAGAGTTTTCTTTTTGAGTATGCTCTACCTTTTTGCGTTTTATAATATCAAGTTCTAGCTCACGTGTCTTTCGTTTTATTTGAATTGCTAAAATTCGATTAAAAACAAAAAGAATGAGTAGCAATATGGCTATTATAATTATTAAATATCTTAACCAATTTGGAATAAATGCAACCTTGCTTGATTCAGTCAAATATTTTTTCATTGATTTATAAAGAATTGATTTATGATTTACTTTTAATGATTTAATGTTCTGATCAATACTTTTAACAAGTTTGGATGTTAACTTGGAATTTTTATTAAAAGCAAATAGTAAACGAACTGGTTGAAAAATTACTGGAGTAGTACTAATTTTAGAGTTATTTTCATGAAACTTTCCGAAATCTTTATTTGTAATTCCTGCATCAATCTCTTCGTTGGCTAGAGCACTAAAAATCTTATCGTAATCACTCATTTCAATAATTGTACAATCTACTTCAAATCTATCAACGATATCTTTTAACCCTTGAGGTCCATTGAGGTTAACACTGCCTTTCAATCCTGCAATTTTTTTCCCTTCTAAATCAAGAATTGAATTAATCGAAACACTCTTATTAGTATAAATACGTGACCAACTTAAAAGAACAGTTTCATTAGAGAATATAAATCTTTTTGCTCTTGCTGGCGATAATCCTACATCAACCATAATATCAATTTCGTTGTTTTCCAATCTGTTCAAACACTTTTCCCAATCACCATGAATCCATTCGATTTCCCAATTTTCTTTTTCTGCTATATACTCCGTTATATCTGCCCAGAAACCTAAAACATTGCCACTCTTATCTGTGTATATCTTGGGTGAATTTTCGTATAACCCAATTCTAACTACGTCTTTTGCCAATAATGTACAATTTAAGAAAATTAACACTATCCAAAAGATTATTGTTTTATTCTTCATTCGGTTTCCTTTTTTTTAAAAGAACATATATATGAATACTTCTTGTCAATAATAAAATTAGTAAGAAGCAATTTGAATAATAATTAATTGATTCTTAGGTGAAATTTAGGAAAAATTAATATTGACACAAATAGTGTTGAATTTAAAAAGTCATCAATTATTAAGTTTAATCCTGAATAGCTCAGCGGTAGAGCGGGTGGCTGTTAACCACTAGGTCGGGAGTTCAAATCTCTCTTCAGGAGCCATATTGAAAAGGCTTCCATTTTTTGGGAGCCTTTTTTATAATATAGATAAACAAATTATTTGACTTGCAACTTCATAAATTTAGGTTATGCTTTATACTCCAAATACATAAAGGAGGTTTGAGATGCTTTTAAATTGCATAAAAAAGAGATATAGTGTTAGAAAGTTTAAGGATAAACTGTTAGAACAGGATAAATTGGATGTCATCCTTAAAGCTGCCCAGCTAGCACCATCTGCCAGAAATATTCAACCTCGGAAATTTGTTGTGATACAAGATAAAGAGAAACGAAGAAAGCTTTCTGATATTTGCAAAGGAAAGCAGTTTGTTTCACAGGCTCCTGTAACAATTGTAATCTGTGCAAATAATACTGATTACAAGATGACGTGTGGACAGGAAGCTTACGTAATAGATTCAGCAATTGCAGGTGAACATATTGCTTTACAGGCAACTGAATTGGGGCTTGGAACTTGTTGGATCGGAGCATTTGATCATGATAAAATGGCAAAATTGATTAACCTTCCAGAAGATTATAAAATTGTTGCGCTTTTACCAATTGGATATCCTGCTATCGATATGAAAGGGCGAAACCTGAAACCAATAAATGAGATTGTTTTATATAATAAATTTTAATTAAATTACTTTTCCAATAATTTCAACATCCAGAAAGTTGATTCTAAGGCGAGACCATCTTTTGATCTTCTATTCTCACCAAGACCCATATGTGATCCGGTTATAAAGTATGAGTTATTTTTCTCTTTTAAGTATTCTTTTGGGAATAGATAAGTTCCATCTTTTTGCTTAAACTGCTCTAAGTGTTTCAGACAACCTTTATACCATTTGCTTTCTCGAGCAACTTTAAAAGGCTTCATCAAGATCATTCGGGGAATAATATTTTGCTTATGAAATTCATCAATATCAAATCCTGAATATCCGGGTAACCAAACATTCCACCCTAATACTGTATAGCGTTTAACACCTGCCATTACAATTCCGTACCCCTCTGGGAATTTCTGATATTTTTCATTTAAGATATAGGAAATTATATGATCGATCTTCTCTGGAAATTCATTGTAAAATGCAGAAAAAGCCAGTAGATCATGCACCCACGGTAATTTAAATTTTCCATCAATGTATAATTCAGGATCAATTAATGGATGATCGTCAAAAGCACTTGAGATACCTTTATAATTTGCTTTATCAGCAAAAATGGAAAAATTATTATCCTTAGTAAAATCGTAGATCATCTCTATTCGTTCACGAATAAAAGTGTTAACTGGCTCAATATCTTTAAAACCTGAAGCAGATAAAAATGAAGCAATAAGATTTTCATAGAAGAAATCAATTGGATTTTCTATAAATTCTTCTGATTCTGTCTCGATACTTTCTTTTAACCATTTTACATATGACTTTGAAGAATCTTCCAATTTATTAAAACCAGCCTTTATTCCCATAAAGATAAGTTTGCCCATTGCATTTTCAAAGCAGTAATCATAACTGCCGTGAATATAGTTTAACCTGCGTTTATCCTTGAGGCATTTCATCCAATAGTGAGCTTTTGGTGTTTTCATTAAATCAGTTCTTAAAGAAGAAATATTATATTCAGATTTGTCATCAGCAAGTTCAGTTGCCGTACGATACCTAATTATTGCTTCTCCGTTGTCAAATAGCCAGTCAATTAGTTCATTTCGCTTCATTCAATTCCCTTTATATATTTATGATAAATTATTAATACCTAATTTACTAATGTATTGAAAATAATATAGATATAATGTCAATAAAAAAATAGAGGTGGAAAACTTCCACCTCTATTTATACTTTTCAATCAATTATTATTTAAGCATAATACACTTTTTTACTTCTAGTTGTGTATTGGCTTGCAATTTATAAAGATATACACCGGATGAAACTGTATTACCATTGTCATTCTTTCCGTTCCAAACTATATTATAAGTAGATATAGTTAATTGTTCATCAATTAAAGTTCTAATTAATTGCCCTTTAACATTAAATACTTGTAAAGAGATTTTGGCATCCTTCTTCAGGTTAAAATTAATTAAAGTTTCTGGGTTAAATGGATTTGGAAAGTTTCCCAAAAGTTCAACAATATCAGAAGGATCGGGGATAGAAATTTCTGGTGAATTGGAAGCTGCTTCACCACCGGAAATACAGATCACCATTCCGTTTCTGCCACCACACACCATTTCCCAAGACCCATCTGAAGCAACATCAGGGATACCAGCAATAGCATCACAAGCTGAACCAACGGATGTTTGTGAAAGAATATTCCCTGTTGCACCATCCATAAAATAACCAAAATTGCTGCCGAATAATGTTCCCCAAACAATATCATTAATGCCATCTCCTGTGAGGTCACCGATCTTATCTACTACCCATGGCTGATCTGCCAAAGGTTGTAACCAGATATTCTCTCCAGTAAGACCATCAATTACGATCGCATTATCTTGTGAACTTCTGGCAATTGCAATATCAGGATGTCCATTCCCGTTAACATCATCCAAGCCTTCAAACCTAATGATCAATCCAAGGTTAATAGAACCGTTCCATTCCATAGACCCATTAAAGGAATTAATGCCATAGTAATTACTTCCGAAGTCTCCTGCAACAACATCATTCAGACCATTTCCAGAAATATCATAAACTTCTGCTAAAGCCCAAACAGAGCTCCCTCCGGTTGTGAATTCCCACAATTGAGAACCATTCGAACCATCTATTCCCCAAACCTTACCATCTGTTTCGGTGGAATTAGAACCTCCTCCAATTGCATCAGGAATACCATCGTTGTTTATATCAGAAATACCAATACAGCTGAATTTAGGGCCGGCTACAAAGAAATCCCAAATTACATTTCCAGTAACTCCATCAATACAGAATATTCTTTGTGGTCCTGTTCCAGATCCGTCATTTCCTGTTGCAGCAAGTACATCTAAAACATCATCATTATTATAATCATATGAGACATCAACCTGATAAACCCAACCGCCATCTCCATAATTATTTGTATTATATACCCAAATAGATTCACCGGTTTTCCCTGAAATTGCACGAATTGCCCTATCGCCGCCGGTTGTTCCTACAATAACATCTTTAAATCCGTCTCCATCAACATCTTCAGCAACTATTAGGCTATTTTGTGAATATACATTGCCTGAATAGATTTCAAATTCCCACATGATGTCTGCAATACCGGATGAATTTCCATTAAAACAACGTACAAAATTATCTTCAGAACATACAATTACATCATCTATAAGATCACCTGTAACATCAAAAATTGGTGCAATTGCTTTCGGGGAATTGTCGTAGCCTGTATTGATCTCATATTGCCAGAGTTGCTGCCCGATCGCATAAGATGAATCATCACCTGTTCCCGTTAGAGTAACATCTGTAGTAAGAGCTGCAGGGTCATTACTGTGAATGGTTAATACCGCTTCTGTATATCCGGCAGATTGCGGAATAAACCAAATTCTTACATCATATGTTCCTAAAGTAGGAATAATAATTGGAAGATCAACTGTATCATCAACAAAATATTGTGGGATATCAAATTCAAATTCATTGATCTCAAGAGCTTCATCCCCTTGATTGCTAATCTCAATGAATCTTCCTGTAACAGCTCCTTCGCGTACAGAACCATAATTAATTGTAGTTGGATTAATTTCAATCTCAGGACCACTATTTACTGCAGTTCCCAAAAAAGTGATTTCAGCTTCATTATTTAAAGGATCGTTTGATGATATTGTTCCAATTGCATCTAAAATTCCTGCTTCCTGTGGTGAATAGGGAATGCTGCAAACTACAGATTCACCCGGTGGAATTGTGTATGATGTTCCAGCTCCCCAGGCAATATATTCAGATCCTTCACCTGTAATATCTTCAAATGCTACTAAAAGATCTGCTACTCCAATATTGGAAATGGTAAACTGCCCATTAATCACATCACCAACAGTTACAATTCCATAATCGATCGTTGTTGGATCAATATTTATTTGAGGTGCTCCTCCGCCAGCAAGATCAACTTTATATAGGTAATCAGAGCCGCCTGTGCCATTATCGCAATACCATAGATGTTGACCGTCGAAAACAATACCTGCAGGATCAACACCCTCTGATGGATGAGTTTCTAGAAGTGTTCCATTTGAAGGATCAATTTTATAAAGAGCATCTCCCCAATAATCAGCCATCCAGAGATTATCATTTTCTAAACACAGATCCCATGGTTGTGCATCTGGAGCTGGAAGTTGCTGAATTATACTTCCTGTATTATCCACTTTGTAGATTTCTCCATCAGGATCATAATAAGCAGTAACCCAAAAATCGCCATTATCATAAGCAATACCACTCATGTAATGCGCAGGTAGATCAAATTGTGATAAGATGGCACCAGAATTAATGTCCAATTCATAAGCAGTAGCCGGAACAGATGGGTTTGTAACGTGATCGGTAACCCAAAGATTAGTACCATCAAAAGTCATACCAAAGCTGTCTCCAATATTCACATTAGAGAATTGCAGTTGATAAGTTCCATCACTTGGATCGATCTGATAAACTTCATCTCCATTTGCACCATAAATACCACAATAAAGGTATGTGCCATCAAATGCTAATCCAGATGCACCTTCAGGAATCTGGAAAGTTTGCACAATTGTCCATTCTGCTGAAAGTACAACAGCAATGAATAGATATGAAAAAAATATTATTTTTTTCATGTTATCCTCCTTCATTTTAATGTTCTAACTACCAATAAATTTAAAAAGTTATGTATGCTGTCAAGTAAGATAATTATGATTGAATTGGAAAATATAATTTTTTACTGGACGTATAAATTTGATTTTTACAAATATAACACACATATAGTAAATTAAGATATAAGATTTCAAATTTAAAAACTTTAGGGGGATATATGAGAAAAATGATTTTACCATTCTTTTTGGTTTTATTGTTAATTAGTTGTTCGATTCCTGATGATATTGGTATTCCTTCGTGGACAGTACCAGTACGTTTGGTTCTTTTGAATGATACTTTTGATGCAGAAGCTATAGCAGAAGAAGTTGGATCATTCCAAGCAAATGGAGATACACTCCAGTTTTATGAAATAATTTCTGAATCGCAATTTTTTGGTGATATAGAAATTGAGGATACGGGAGTTCATAGTGAAGTTTATTCACTTGGAGAGTATGCACCACCAGAGATAGCAGCGTTAGATGGACAGCCGGTAAATGTAATACCAGGATATCCAGATATTACAGTTCCATTTGTAATTGTTAAAGATTTTGAACCATTTGATGAATATGAGCAAATTAAATTTGTGAGTGGAAATTTAAATCTTACGATTACCAATAATACTGTTTTCTGGCTAGGAAATGCTCCAGAAGGTTTACCATTAACAGTTCAGATTTTAGATGGTGAAGATATTCTTCAGGTTGAAGAAGCTATATTTGAAAACATAGCTCCTCTTGGTGGAACTGCTACAGGCGTTATAAGTCTTGCGGATAGTCTTATAGGAAACGATATTACAGTTAAGCTTATTGGTGAAGGTGAAATAACAGATGATGGAACAGCAATTATTGACACATCAGCTACCGGACAAATGGATATTCAAATTACAGATATTCAAGCTGAATATGTTATAAATGCTCAAATTCCTTCTCAACCAATAGAGCTAATAGAAGGTTATAAAGATATTGATCTTATTCAACCTGAAATAGTGGATGAAGACAGTTTCATGTTTAGTGGTAACAGTTCAATCATTTTTACAATAGAATCAGAAATTCCAATGATAGCTTCATTTGAGCTTATTGCACAACGTGATACAACAGTAATTTCATTAACAAGTTATGAAGGTGAACCAATAAACCTGAATGTAGAAGAAGGAATATCTCAGGTCGAATTTAGTTCCGATGAATATAATATAAATGAAATGTTACAAATTATTCCAGATGGATTTGAATATACGATGAATCCATTTATTGGAAATGGAACAGTGATACCATATCTCTCTTTCAATGATTCAATATTAATTGATTTTGAAGTTATTGCTGATCTTCAGATCGAGACTTATGAAGCTGATGGAATGTGGGTCATCCCACTTAGCAGCGGAGAGATAAATATTGATGTGATGGATACAGAAGCATTTGAACCAAGAATGTTCGAATCATATAATACAGGTAAAATTATTTTTAAATATTGGAACAACACTGGTATGGAAGTTGGATTTGACATCCTTGTTTCTGAAGACTCAACAAGTGTTTTGAGTGAAATATATAATTTTGAAGGACCTGACTCTTTAAGTAATGTTGAAATGTTCAGGGTTCCTCTATTTGAGCAAACAAGCGGTGATAATTATAAGGAATTGGAAGTAACAGTATTGCAGGAAGAGTTGGATTATTTCATTAGCGATTCTGTTTACACAGCTCCTAGAATTCACATATTCAGCGAAGGTGAAGATGCCTGGACAGGTGGTTTGAAAATCCAAGCAGATCTTGTGATCGAAGTGAATATTGGTGATCATCTTTTCGATGAAGATGAAGAGTAGGGAGAAATAACATGAGAAAAGTATTATTAACATTAATTACCCTGACATTAAGTTTAGCATTGTTTGGAAATTTTGATTTTTTCCCAGAGAATCCTGCAGATAATGCAGATAGATCTTTTTCGCAAATCCATATTCCTTTTAGTGCATACGAATTAAATGTGAATAACTCTATATTAAGATTCGATGATATGTTGATGTTCCAAACTGATCATCAACTTACAGATGGTGAGAAGAGTATACTGACAGCAGATGATTTTTTATTAGACTTTAATACTTCTCACGATTTTATTAATTTCGGGCATAAGTATTGGAACTTTAATTTTGGTCTTAAAACATTTGGGAATGTAGAGATCCTAGATAAAATGTATTCTAACCTGGTTATATACGGAAACGATACAAACAGACCGTATGAAAGCAATACAGGTGAAGGCAGTACAGTTTTTTCATTTTGGAGGGCTACGCTAGATTTTGCATATCCAAAAGGACTCAGTTTTGGCATGATTCCCGGATTATTCCCAGAGGAAGAGAGTAGCTCTTTTGTGGAATATTTAAGGGATATGACCCTTTATGTTGGTGCAAATATCAACTTAGATTATTCAATGATGTATGCATCTATTGATGATAGTTCTCAGAAATTTGGATCAATGGATGACAGCCTTTATTATCACTATAATGCCCATTTTGAATATACCGATGAGGGATCAGTTGGGAGACTTACTCCATCTTTTGGATTTGGTGTAAAAGCTACAATTTTTAATGGGAATTTCCACGCTCAAATTGATGATATCTTCATGCAGTTGAATTATAAGAATCTCGGTGGTGGCTGGTATGAAAAATACTACAGAAATGATCTGTTATATTTTGACGAAGATTATGAAGCAATTGAAGAGACATTTGCCGAAGATGATTCTACAAGAATAAAGAACCGTTATGTAAAATTTAATCCAAGTGTAAGTGTTGGAATGGACTATACTATCTTGGACGGTTTACAGATAATGGCTAAATATATTAATAATCAGCATTCCTACAAGAATGGATTTTCTTTAGGTGCAGGTTATCAATGGAGATGGTTGCCGTTCCAAGCTGTACTTGGATATGATGATAATATTTATTATGAATTCAAAACAGGTTTGATATTTGACAGATTTGAATGGCAAACAGGAGCAACATTCTATCATGGATTTTTCCGTTATGGAAAAGGTATAGGCTTGAATTCATCAATGATGGTAAAATTTTAATAATTAGCTAAAAGATTACAAAGCAGCCTGTTTTTAACGGGCTGTTTTTTTTTATAATAATCCCCATCGTTTTCGTAAGAATAACTCAGTACAAAACGCAATTAAAAAAATAGCAATTACATACCATTTTTTATATATTGGAATTTCATAACGCATTTTTATGATCTCTTTTTCTGCTTTGCTTATATCAAAATGATTTGCTTTATTTAGCACTTTCCCATTAGTTTTATTAGAAATGTATGATAGCAGAGATCTGTTTACTCCAATATCTCTGCTTTCAGGAGAAATGTGGGATATCATGAACTCACCTTCAGTTTGCAAATTAGATATTTTATCAGTAATAATGTAATTATAATCTCCGGGAGGAAGAGTTGAAATTGTTATATAGTGCTTGTTATTTGCTTTAAGCATAAAACCTTGATGAACAATTTTACCATTAGAATTTGAAACAGAAATTTCTGCATTTATATTACTAATTGGAGAAAGTTTTTCATCAAAAGCATGAAGATCAATATTTATATCTTCTCCTAGGTAAAAAGAGTTTTTATCTAATGATGCATAAAAACGCTCGGAGTTTGTTTGACCTAGCCATGAAAAAATATTATGAATAAAATCATTGTAACTATCTCCTGAATCCCAAAGTTGCCATTTCCAGAGATCGTTGAATACAAAACTTAAGATCTTCCCATTCCCAATATTATTGAAAATAATGGCAGAACTTTTTTCCTCATTATTAATTTCTGCCAAAACTTTAGCTTGAATTTTTGAACGAGCATAATAATATGAAATAGGTGGGATACTCTTGATGCTTTTATTCTGAATTGAAGCAAATGTGTTAAATTGATTGCTTTGATTGGTTAGAGTAAAAGTAGATTTAAAAGTATTATTGATATCTAAAGGTATAACAGATGAGAGGTTTGAGATACTTTTAATTGGTTTTCCAATAACAAAAAGTCCACCACCTTTTTTCACAAATCTATCAATTATATCTACTTCATTTTTATTTAGAGATAGATCACCATTATTTATTAATGTAAGAACATTAATGTCATTCATTTCGGTTTCAAAGTTTGCTATTTTATCTACCGATAGCAGGTTACCTTTCT